>JANJUM010000243.1 GCA_024710585.1 Desulforhopalus sp. | reverse complement strand
GCCTTTCTCGAGCGATGGTTCCAGTTTCGCCACCAGACCGCCGACACCCTGTGGGGCAAGGTGGCGGTAACCGTCGGTGTCGGCGGCACGGCCGGGCAGGCACCGGCGGAGGAGATGGAGAAGTTCCTCCTCTACAACTTCATCGAGACCGTAGCCAAGGTGGCCGGCCAGGGCGCGGCCTCCTGCTACAGCTGCGGCTATGGGGAAACCTGCCAGGTCGGCATCCCGGTCATGCTGCATGGCCCCGAGGTGCGGATCACCGCCGAGATGATTCCCGATGTCGCCAAGCAGCCCGGCCTTGTCGAGCAGGCAGCGGCGGCGGGGCGCCTCCTCGGCCAGCGGCTCCGCGCCGGCAATGACCGGCAGAAGACCACCCAGGCCATGCAGGCGCGACTGATGGCGAAGTTCGGCGAGGCGGTGTAAGGGCCTGACCTGCAGCCTGCGACGCTACGCGGCCATCAGCACAGGGGCCCATAGGCGAAGACGGCGCCGTTGGCGACGCCCGGGAATTCCCGCGCCCCGTAAACCAAGGCCTGTCGCTGCACGCACATTGCCGGCCAGGGACCGAAAACGGCGTCAAGGCTGCGCAGCAAGGCTAGGGCAGTCGGCGTCACGGTTTCCCCCTGGCCGGCGAAGGGGCGCAGGGGGATGCCCGCGATGAGTTCCAGCACGGCCGGGGCGGGGCTGGGCAGAATGCCATGGGCGCAAGAAATTTCTCCATCGGCGACCGGGAGGGGGCTGACCGTGAAGACATCGGGGGCAAGACGGCAGAACAGCTCGCACCCCAGGGCGACATCGATGATGCTGTCCAGTGCCCCGACTTCATGGAAATGAACCTCCTCCGGGGCGATGTCATGGACCCTCGCCTCCGCCCCGGCGAGCCGCGCGAAGGTTGCCAGCGCCAGCTCCCTGGCCCTGCTCGACAAGGCGCTCCCGCCAAGCAGACCCTCGATATCCGCGAGCCTGCGGTGCTCGTGCTGCCGCGGCAGGTCCATGCGCACCCTCCAGCCACCGATGCCCTGCACCTGGCCCCTCTCGAGCCGCACGGCATCGGCCAACCCGGGGAGGATGGAGGCGAGCAGCCCGCTCAATTGCTCGCCGCCCATATCCGTCAGGCGCAGCATGCCGGCCAGGAACATGTCTCCCGACAACCCGGAGTGGGCCCGTATGGTGAGAACGGTTTTAGCGGACGTTTCCTCGCCGCGCAAACCATGGATATCCTCATGGCCCGTCTGTGGCCGTGGCGCGGACCCGACCTCGCCCTGCGCATTTTCCTGCCGTTTCATAACCCGTTGACCACGCGGGCGGCGGCGCAGGCCGCGCCGTAGCCGTTATCGATGTTCATGACCGCGATGCCGGGGGCGCAGCTGCACAGCATGCTGGCCAGAGCCGCCTTGCCTCTGCCGGCGACGCCATAGCCCACCGACGTCGGGACCCCAAAAACCGGTCGTGACGTCAACCCGCCCATAACGCTCAGCAATGCCGCGTCGAGACCGGCCACGACGATAATCGCAGCACAAGCATTGATCTCCGCCAACCGCTCGGTCAACCTCCATAGCCCGGCAACGCCGCAATCTTCGAAGAGCCGATGGGCAATGCCCAGATAGGAAAGGGTTCGCGCAGCCTCCCAGGCGACGGGGCCGTCGGCCGTCCCCGCGGAGACGATGGCGACGCTCCCCTTGCCCTGTTCCGGCAACGTCTCCCGGAAGGCGGTGCGTGACAGGGGATGGTAGTCGTAGTTCCCGGCGACCTCCCCGGCAAGCGAGGCGAAAACCTCAGCGGCGAGACGGGTGAAGAGGATGGGCGGGCAGCTGCTGCCGGCGAACCTGGCCAGCAGCTCGATTACCGCCCCCTCGGGCTTGCCTTCACAGAACACCGCTTCCGGCAGGCCGATGCGGGCCGTTCTGCCATGGTCAAAGAGGATACCGTGCGCTGATGACATGTCCTTTCCTGGCGCGCAATGATCGACTTGCCTGGCCACCGTGCAGGGCCGATTTCTCACGGCGACGCGGCCCTGCCTCAGACGACTTCCACCGCCCAGGGAGAGAGGAGGTTGTCCTCCTCGTCGAAGCCCATGGACTCTGGCCCGTGCAGTATTTCCAGGTGATCCTGCCCGTCGACCTCGGCGAGCAGCGCCTCGGAAACCATCATCGTATGCAGGGCCAGGGTGTTGCGGATATGGACGATCTTGGCGTTCTCGGGCGAGACCAGGCCGATGGTCGACAAGGCGCGCTGCAGCACTTCACGATCGGTATCGTAATACGGGGGAATCGCCGCCATTTCCGGCTCGCAAGCTGAAAGGCAGTTCATGTAGGTGGCCTGTCGGTCGACCTTCGCCACCAGGCGGGAGGTGACGAAATCGGCGTTTCCGATTCCGGTGGCCATGCCCTGGCTTTTCGCCGTCAAATCGCGCACGAAAATGCGGCGGATGCGCGGCTCGCTGGGCGCGGTGCCCACTTTGATGACCGTGCGGGCGATGACATTCTGGTCCATGCAGGTGCCGCTGATGTCTTTACCCATCTCGTCGACGATGAGGAGGTCGATGGCCTTGAAGGGCAGCCGGGGTAACAATGCCTTGGCCCTTTCCAGCACCACCGCCTCGGTTTCGACGAGGCGATCCTTCCAGACGGCGACGATCATCTCCGTCTCGTCGAGCTGGTTTTCCACCAGGCCGACCCCGAAGGCGATGGGCGCTTTGTCGAGAATGACCTCGGCATGCGCCATCAGGGTCTCGTAGTAACCATGCTCGATAACGGCATTGTGGTATTGTTCCGCCCCGCGCTGTTTGCCGAGGCCGATGGTCATCATCTTGATCAGCCCGCTCTCGATCGGCGCCTTGAAGTCGGTATGGGGTTTGATGCGGTTGACCACCACGATATGGTCGGCCGAAAAGGCGAGACGGTCGAGGTACACCGGCAGGCCCAGCCTGGAGAGCCCCAGGTCGACCACCTCCATCGAGGACCGTATCGGCGCGGCGACGCTGTGCGGCGTGATGCCGTACCCGGCCAGGAGCTTCTCCTGCCCGGCCGCCGTCGCCCCCCCGTGGGAGCCCATCGCCGGCACGAGAAACGGCTCGGCCCCCAAGGATTTCAGCTCTCTGACGATTCCGGCCAGTACCTGCACGATATTGGCGATACCGCGGCTGCCAGCGGTTATGGCCACCGTCTGTCCTGGGCGAATGTGCTCTGCAAGCGGCAGTTTCTGCAGCTCGCCGTTCACCGCCGCATCGATATCGAGGATCGGCGAGGTGTCGAAACGCTGCCGAATGCGGGTCATTTTGGGAAGCAACATGGTCATCGTTCTCCACTGGTCTGTGCCGCCGCGCCAGGCGCCCGGCCTTTTTCGCAGGATAGCGCGAGGAGTTCCATCGGGTGCATCACCGACGCCGTCAGGCCATGCCGGCGAATGCCGTACTCCAGCTGCATGGCACAGGAGGGGCAGGATGTGGCGAGGATGGTGGCCCCGGTGCCTTTGAAATTCCCCATCTTGCGGTCGAGGATCCGTCGCGACATGTCGGGATGGAGCGCGCCATAGGAGCCGGCGCCGCCGCAGCACATGTCCGCCTCCCTCATTTCGACCATCTCCAGGCCGGGAATCGAGCGGAGGATGGTGCGCGGCGCGGCAGTGATCCCCTGGCCGCGCGCGAGATGGCAGGGGTCGTGGTAACTGACTCGGCCGGCCAGGGGGGCGAGATCACGCAGCCAGCCTTTTTCTACGATCAGTTCGTTGATGTCGCGAACCTTCGCGGAAAACTCCGCCGACCTGGGGCCATATTCGGCATCGTTACCAAGCAGGGCGGCGTACTCCTTGAGGACGCTGCTGCAGGTGGCGCAATCCGAGACGATCACATCGGGCCGTTGCGCCAGCACCCTGTCGATATTGCCTTTGGCGAGGCGCATCGCTTCGCTGAAATCCCCGCCGCTCTGGTGCGGCCCTCCGCAGCAGCCGACTTCCGGGACAGCGACCTGGCAGGCGTTGGCCTGCAGCACCCGTATCGATGCCGCGCCGATGCGGCTGTAGAAGAAATTTATGGCGCACCCCGCGAAAAAGACCACGCGGAGGGTGGTCGATGCCGGCGGCCGCAGGAGGTCGGGCAACATCTGCCCCAGGCTTTGCGCAGGCATCGGCGGCAAGAGGTCCTCGGCCTTTCCCCAATCCTTGAGGAGCTTGAGGAAGCCGCTGCGCTGCACCACTCTGTTCATGCCGCTCTTCTGGTACATGCGGATGACCCTGGTCAACAGGGCCAGCCTCTTGTTATGGGAAAAGACACCACGGTAGGCGATGCGGTTGAAGGGGGGCAGCCCCTTCCTCTGCTGGGTGTATTTCCGCGCCTCCATGACGATTTCGTCAGTGGGCACATTGGCCGGGCAGACTGCCACGCAGGCCTTGCAGAGCAGGCAGGCGTTGAGATTGGCCGTCAGCTGCTCCTCCTCCCCCCATTGGTATTTCCCTTCCAGGACCAGGCGCGCCAGGCGGACTCTGCTGCGAGCCACGTCGTTCTCGTTGCCGGTGATTCTGTAGGTCGGGCAGACATCCTGGCAGGTTCCGCAGCGATTGCAGCGGAGAATACGCTTCTCCAGCTCCTGCAGGCTATATTCCTTGCCCATGGCCCTTCCCTCCGCGAAATAGATTGTTTGGAAACATGATCCCGGCGGGGTCGATCCCTGCCGACAACCGCCCCAGCAGCGGCTGCGGCGGGATGCGATCACAGAGGAGGTGGACCCCTGGCTGCAGGGCCGCCACACGCTGCGCGAGGAGCGCCCCGAACTCCGCCGCCCCATGGGCATGGGAAGGCAGGGCGAACTCGATGACCCCCGCAGCCAGATCGCCATCGAAAGGAATCCCCTGCTGCAGCAACAGGCGCAGCAGGGGGCCCAGCGAGGCTATCTTGCGCTTGTCGATGACCGCCGTGGCGCGTCGCCCCGAGTGCAGGCCGTCCCGCGCCGCCTCGTATTTCGCCGCAGCGGCCGCGGTGGACCCGTCCTCGACCGTGAACTCGCCGGGCAGCAGCGCAGAGAGGAATTTTTGGTGGCTGGCCACGGCCTCGGCGCTGCCTTCGAGCGCCAGGGTCCAGTTCCACCCGCACGTGGCGTCCGCCCCCGCGCTCCCGGAGGAAAAGATATTCAGCGAGGAGAGGACGGTCTTGTGGCGGAGGATGGCCGCGGCGGTGCGCAGTCCATCCTCCACGGAGGAGAACTCGGCTGTTGTCAGGAGGAGTTTTTCCGGGAGCGGCAGCAGGCGAAAGATGATGCCGGTGATGACCGCGAAGTTCCCCCAGGAGCCGGCAAGCAGCTTGGCGAGATCGTATCCGCTTGCATTCTTGACCGTTTTGCCGCCAGTCTTGACCAGCTTGCCGGTTGGCGTGACAAAACTCGCCCCCAGGATGAAATCGCCGATCTTGCCGTGGCGATAGCGCCGCCATGCCGAATGGTTGCGCGCCGCCTGCCCGCCGAGCGTCGACCGGGGGCTGTCGGGGCACACCGGCAGGAACAGGCCGTGGGTCGACAACTCCCCCTGCAGGGCGGTATTGCTCAGCCCTGCTTCCACGGTGACCGAGAGGTTGTCGACTTCCAGCTCGACAACCTTGGCCATGCGCATGGTGGAGAGGAAAAACCCGCGGCTCTCCGGGGGGCAAACCTCGAGCAGGCGCGTGCCGCCCCCGAATGGCACGACGGGCGTGCCGGTGCTTACCGCATACTTGACGAGTTCCACCACTTCCCCCGGGCTGCCGGGAGCTGCGACAATGTTTCCGGCAAGGACGCCACCTGGCCCGCAGTGCCTCGCCAGGCACTCCTCGCCCCCGACATGGGCCGAGCCAACGATCTTTTCGAGATCACCGCGCAGCCGCGCCTCTCGCGCGGCATCACCACTGGCCATCAGCTCTCCTCCATGGCAAAACTGAGCACCTTGCCCCGATTGAGCAGCATCTGCGGATCGAGGGCCCGTTTGACGAGCAGCATGAATTCAAGATCATCCTGGGAAAAGGCCCAGGGCATATAGTCGAGCTTTTCGATACCGATGCCGTGTTCGCCGGTCAAGGTGCCGCCCTCCTCGAGGGCGGCGTGGAAGATCTCCTTCGCCGCCTCCTCAACCCGCTGTTTTTCGTCGGGGTCGTAGGGGTCGTAGAGCAGATGCGGGTGGAGGTTGCCATCCCCGGCGTGGGCCATCTGGGCGATGACGATCCCGTATTTGCTGGCGATATCGGCCACCAGGCGAAGCATTCCGGGCAGCTTGTAGCGGGGCACGGTGACGTCCTGCACCATGTAGGCGGCCTTGATCCGTCCCAGGGCGCCGTTGCCGGAACGCCTTGCCAGCCAGAGGTTCTTGCGCTCCTCCTCGCTGTTCGCCCTGCTCACCCTGGTCGCCCCCAGCCTGGTGCAGATGGCGACGATGGTCTCGCACTGACGGTCGACCTCGACGGCAAAGCCGTCGACCTCGATGAGCAGAATCGCCTCGGCCTCCCTGGGCAAGCCGAGCTGGAGAAAATCGTCGACCGCCCGCACCAGGACCTGGTCCATGATTTCCAGGGTGGTGGGGATGATCCCCTTGGCGATGATGGCGGACACGGTATCGCCGGCCTTGTCCAGGCTGTCGAAGACCGCCATCATGGTGCGCACCGCTTCGGCGAGCGGCGTCAGCTTGACCTTGATTTTGGTGATGATGCCAAAGGTGCCCTCCGAGCCGCAGAACAGGCCGGTGACATCGATACCCGGCAGGTATTTGCCCCCTTCGCCGAGCATGACCACCTCGCCGTCGGACATGACGACCTCGAGGGCGAGCAGGTGATCCCGCGTCACCCCGAACTTGACGCCCCGCATGCCGCCGGCGCACTCGGCGACGTTGCCGCCGATGGTGGCGACCTTGAGGCTCGCCGGGTCGGGGGCGAACATATAGCCATGAGCGGCGACCGCTTCCTGCAGGGCCATGTTGGTAACCCCGGGTTCGACCCAGGCCGTTTCGTTGACCGGATCGATTTCGAGGATGCGATCCATGCGGCTCATGGCGACGACGATGCCGCCATGCGTCGGCACGCAGCCCCCGCTGAGGTTGGTTCCCGCACCACGGGCGATGACGACGATGCCGTGACGGGTGGCCAGCTCCATGAGCTGGCCTATCTCCTCTGTCGAGTCCGCCAGGACCACCGCCTCAGGTTGGGCAAAAAACGGGGAACTGTCATAGGCATATGCCTCGCAGGAGATGGGCGAGGTCAACACATCGTCCTCGCCAAATATTCGCGTCAACTCTCTCTGCACATGTGGTGACAGCATGATCTCTCCTTATAAAAGCAGCCTGGGGAGCCACAGGGACAGCCAGGGGAAGGCGGTCAGCAGCGCCAGGCCAAGAAAGGAAACGAACAGGTACTTCCAGTTGGCCCTGACCAGCTGCTCGATGGTCAGCTTTGATATCCCGCAGGCAACGAACAGGTTGACCCCGAGGGGGGGCGTGATCATGCCGATCGCCAGATTGGCAACCATGATGATCCCGAAGTGGACGGGATCGATGCCGAGCTGTTGAATGACCGGGAAGAATATCGGCGCCAGGATGATGATGGCGGCGTTGGTCTCCATAAAGGTGCCCACCACCAGCAGCATCAGGTTGATGAGCAGCAAGAGCAGCAGCGGATTGCTGGTCAGGCCGAGAAACAGCTCGGCGATCTGCGCCGGGATGGCTTCACGGGTGAGGATAAGGCCGAAGGCGGAAGCGGTGGCGATGATCAGCATGACCATGGCGCTGCTGATCGCCGAAGATTTGAGGATCTCCGGGAGGTCTTTCCACTGCAGCTCCCGATACACATAGAGCCCAACCACCAGGCCATAGACGACGGCGACATTGGCCGCCTCGGTGGGGGTGAAGATCCCGCCGTAGATCCCGCCGAGGATGATGATCGGCATCAGCAGGGCGAGGATCGATTCCTTGAAGGCGGCGAGCATCTCCGCCAGGGAGGCCTTCTGCTCCCCGACATAGTGGTTTTTCTTCGAAACGAAATAGGCCACCACCATGAGCAGCAGGCCAAAGAGAACGCCCGGCGTGAATCCGGCCATGAAGAGGCCGCCGATGGAGGTCCCGGTTACCACCCCGAAGGTCACCATGGGGATGCTCGGCGGAATGATCACCCCGATAAACCCGGCCGAAGCCTGCGTGGCGGTGGCGAATTCCTTGGAATAGCCATGGCGGACCATGGCGGGGATCATGATCGAGCCGATAGCGGCGACGGTTGCCGGCGAAGAGCCGGAGATGGCGGCGAAGAACATCGACGCAAGAATGCCGACCAGCGCCAGGCCGCCGGTAAAGGAACCGAGCATGGTATTGGCGAAGGTGATCAGGCGCTTGGAAATCCCGCCTCGCTCCATGAGGTTCCCGGCGATCATGAAAAAGGGGATGGCCATCAGGGGGAAGGAATCTATGGAGGCGAAGAGTTTCTGGCCGACGACGATCAGCGGCACCGATTTGCTGAAGACGATGGCGGCAATGGCTGCCAGGCCGAGACTGGCGGCGATAGGCACATTGAGCGCCACCATGAGGACAAAAACACCGAACAGAACCGTGCTCATCGCCTGCCCTCCCTGTCGATCCTGCCCAGCGCCAGCACGGCCGCTTCGACGAAGCGCACCCCCATGAGGAGAATGCCCACCGGCACGGCGGCATAGGCCCAGTACATGGGGATCTCCATCGCCGGGGAGACCTGCCCGCTCGAAAAGATGTTGACGACCACCTTTGCCGACAGCGCAAAGACCACGGCGCAGAACAATACCGAGAAGGCCGCCGAGACAATGACCAGGGGCTTTTTCCACCCGTCCGGCAACACCTTGACAAAGGCCTCGACGCCGATATGCGCGCCGCTCTTGGCCCCCATGGAGGCGCCGATGAACACCGCCCAGACCATGACGTAGCGGGCCAGTTCCTCCGACCATGGCAGGGAGCCCTTGATGACAAAGCGGAAGACCACCTGCAGAAAGACGACGGCGATCATGGTGCCCAGCAGGGCGGTCACGGCGGTTTTTTCAAACCAATCCAGCCACGCCAGTTTGTACTGACGATTCGTGTTCATGTGCATTTCTCCTTGGCGTAAGAAGAGCCGCCAGGGGCGGTTCCCAGGGATAGGGTCACTGAAAGCGAAAAAGGCGGAGACACGTTATCGTGTTTCCGCCTTTGGCCTTTTCGTCTATTTTTCGCGGACCTTTTCTATGACGTCCTTGCCGATGGTTTTTTCATACTCGGCATAGACCGGCGCCATGGCTTGTGCCCAGAGGTTCTTGTCGACCTCGCTGACGGTGACGCCCTTGGCCTTCAACTCCTGCACCAGGTCGTTATCCATCTTTTCGATCAAGCCACGCTCAAAATCCCTGGCTTCCATGGCCGCCTGTCGAATGGCGTCCTGGTATTTGGGGGGGATGCCTTGCCATACCGCCTTGGAAACGAGGAAGGGGGAGGCAGCATAGAAATGGCCGGAGAGGGAGATGTGCTTTTGCACCTCGAAAAAATTCGAGGTGAAGAACACCGGCAGGGGGTTCTCCTGGGCATCGACCACCTTCTGCTGCAAGGCGGTGAACAGCTCGCCAAACGCCATGGGGGTGGGATCCGCCTGGAGCACTTTGAATGACCCCATGTGGATCTTGTTTTCCATGGTGCGAATCTTCATCCCCTTCATTTCCGCGGGATTGAGCAAGGCCTGCTTGGAGTTGGAGACATGGCGGAAGCCGTTTTCCCAATAGGCCAGACCAATGATTCCCTTCGCCTCGAGAGTATCGAGAATCTCTTTGCCCACCGGGCCATCAACGGTGGCATGGGCGCCCTTGCGCGTCTTGAAGATGTAGGGGAGGTCAAAGACGAGGAACTTGCTGGAAAAACCAGACAACGGCGCGGTGGAGACGAGCGTCATGTCGAGGGTGCCGAGCTGCAGTCCTTCGATCATCTCCCGCTCGTTGCCAAGCTGCGAGCTATGGAAGGCCTGAACCTTGACCGCACCGGCGGTCTTTTCATCCACCAGCTTGCAGAACTTCTCCAGGCCGAGCTGATAAGGATGGGTGGGGGCGAGGACATGGCCGACTTTGAGGTTGAACTCAGCGGCCTGCGTCGATACGGACAGAGACAGGACAACACTACCGAGTAGTGCAGCAAGGGATTTCTTCGACGGTAAACCAAACATAGACGCTCCTCCTTGTGGTGATGACGCTTCGTTTTGTTACGGAAATACTCTCCATTTCGATGCTCGTGCAGGCCGTTGGCAGGCCGGTTTCGTTGTGGGCAGCTCCTTGTCAAAAGGTTCCTTGTATATGGCCGTTCCCTTATCAGACTGCAGCCTGATACCGTTCCTTGAACTGGGCCAGCGCCTCGGCTTCCATCTTGTAGTTGTGTTCAGGCTGGGGGAACGCGCCGGACTCGATGTCCTGAATGTAGGCAGCCAGGGCATCGGCGATGGTGGCGTTGAGATTGGCGTACTTCTTGACGAACTTGGGCGTGAAGGCGTCGAAGAAACCCAGCATGTCATGAACGATGAGCAGCTGGCCGTGGACGAAGGGCCCGGCGCCTATGCCGATGATGGGAATAGTGGCCCGCTCGCTGATCAACTGCGCCAGTTCCGGCGGAACCGCCTCGAGGAGAATCATCACCGCCCCGGCCTCTTCAAGGGCTTTGGCGTCTTCGATGAGGGCTTCGGCAGCGGCCAGGCTGCGCCCCTGGGCCTTAAACCCGCCAAGCATGGCGATGGACTGCGGGGTCAAGCCGAGATGGCCCATGACCGGGATGGTCGCCTTGGTCAGCGCGGCGACGATGTCCTGAACATTGCGGCCGCCTTCCAGTTTCACCGCATCGGTGCCGGCCTCCTTCATAAAGCGTCCGGCGTTGACGACGGCATCGCGGGGCCCGGTCTGATAGCTCATGAAGGGCATATCGCCAACGAGAAAGGCCCCAGGCGCGCCACGCCGCACCGCCTGGCAATGCTCGATCATGATATCCATGCCCACCGGCAGGGTGGAATCATAGCCGAGCACGGTCATCCCCAGGGAGTCCCCGACGAGAATGATATCAATTCCCGCGCGTTCCTCGAGCTGCGCCAAGGGAAAGTCATAGCCCGTGATCATGGAGATACGGGTCTTGGCCGCCATCTTGTCTCTAAGTGTCTGAATAGTAACTTTTTTTCTCATCGAGATGCCTCTTTTCAGTAGATTGACTCCATTCAGCCCCGCCTTCCGCACCTGGGATCACCCGCATCGCTGTGGTATGGCCTTGGTATTTAGTGTGTAGCATACTACATGCTAAATTGCGTCTCAACTGTTTTTCGATGGCGCTGGCCGACATTTTCGCTATTTTATTGAAATGGCTCTCGCAACTTGAAAAAGCTGCAACGCGGCGGGAGGTGTGCTGTCGAGGGCGCCGACCGGGACGCCCCTGCCAGCGCAGAGGCTGACCGTGGCAGTCCCGCGCGGCTTTTTCGGCAAGACATCGACACGCAGCTCGACATTATCGTGCCTGGCGGAGCGGCTCGAGTGACAGGAACTCAGCTGGCAGGGCACTCATCGGACGGCAGGATTCCCACCATGACGGCAAAAATCACCAAAGGCCCTTCTCTCAAGGAACAGGTCTACAATCACCTGAAAAAGGCAATAATCAGCGGTGACATCGAAGAGAACAGGGTCTACTCGGAGCAGTGGGCGGCGGATCTCCTCGGCGTCTCCAGGACCCCGGTCCGCGAGGCGGTGCTGCAGCTCAAGCAGGAGTTCTTCGTCGATATCCTCCCTTACAAGGGCTTCCAGGTCAGATCCCTGACCGCCGAGGACATCAAGGAAACCTTCCAGATCCGCCTCGCGCTGGAGGGCTTCTGCATCATCCTCATCGCCCAGAACAGCCAGGCTCCCGAGGTTCGGCGGTTGCTGGACGGCCTGGAAGGCTTTCTGCAGGAACAGGGCAGGCTGGCGGCCGAAGGCAAGGCCTATGAGTTTATGGAGCGCGACGAGATGTACCACCGCAGCATCATCAACTACACCGGGAACGAGCGCCTCATCTCGACCTACAATGACATCCGCAGCCGCTTCGAACTCATTACCGTCAAGGTTCTCAACGACCCGGGGCGCATGGAGGCGACGGTGGATGAGCACCTCGCCATTCTCGACAAGATGCGGGCAGGTCTTCCCTGGGAGGCCTACCAGGCTATCCAGATCCATCTCGACGCCACCCAGAAGGTCCTCAAGCGGCAAACCGGAACCGACCTCCAAGCCTCGCTCGTGCTCCCCGCTTGAGCGTCGCCGCGTCGCCGGGACTGCTGAGCGCCGTCCCAGCTGTTGTGATCCCTCTCTCCCCTTCTCCTACGAAAGCAACCTTTTGACCGTCTCCAGCAGCCGCGCACTGTCCCTCGCGGTGATATGGAGATGGGGGGCGAAGCGCAGCGCACTGCCGCGCTGGCTGATATGGATGCCCTGCGCCGCCAGGGAGGCCACCACATTGCCGCCACGGCCCTGCGGCAGCTGCGCCCCGAACATGTGCGGGCTGCGGCGGGCCGCCGGCGGCACAGTGCAGCCCAGTTCCTGCAGCCTCTCGGCGATTTCGCCGTTGTTGGCGGCCAGCGTCGCGGCGATGGCCGGCACGGTCCATGCTGTCAGCTGCTGCAGGGCGGCGATGGCCCCCGGCAGGAGCGTCGGCACGCAGGTCTCGCCGACGTCGAACCGGCGCGCCCCGGGGAGATAGCTTTCACTATAGCGCACCAGCCCGGCGAAATCGCGGGCGTTGTCGCGGGCCAGCCAGCTCTCTTCGAGAGGGCGGGCGCCGCGCCAGGCCGCGCCGACATAGAGGATGCCGAGGCCGTAGGGGAAGAGCAGCCACTTATAGCCGGCGGCAACGAGGAAGTCCGGCCGCACCTCGTCCACCGCCAGGGGCATCGCGCCGAGGCTCTGCGTGGCGTCGACGACCAGCGTCGCCCCGGTCTCGCGGCAGGCCCGCCCCACCGTCACCAGGTCGACGGCGGAACCGTCCGTCCAATGACAGGTGGAAACGGCCACCACCCTGGTGGCCGGGCTCAGCCGGGCGAGGATCGCCCTCGTCCAGTCGCCCTCGCCACTTCCCGGCCCGGCCACGGTGACCAGCCGCGCCCCCCGCTCCTCAGCAACGCGCCGCCAGGGCAGGACATTGCTGGGAAACTCCTCCGCCATGAGGACGATCTCATCGCCCTGGCCAAGCCTTGGTTCGACTGCCCGGGCGGCGGTGGACAACCCGTAACTTGCCGCCGGGACGATGGCGTAGCCGTCGGCATCGCCGCCAAAGAGCTTTGCTGCGAGCTGGCGCAGCTGGTCGGCGTCGGCGAAGAAGTCGTCGACGCGGCGCTGCCAGGGGTGGCTCTTGGCGACGACCCCGGCGAGGAGGCGGTCGCGGCTGGCGTTGAGCTGCGGCGAGTTGTAGGCGCAGTTGAACCAGGCGACGTCCTCGGGGATGTCGAAGAGACTGCGCTGGCTGGGCAGGAGAGTCATCGCGCCACCTCCCCGCCGCCCCTTACGGCGGCAAGCTGCTGGACAGAGCCAAAGGGGACCGTGCGCCTCCGGGCAAGGATGAAGAAGTTGCCAGCGAGGATAAGGGCCACCCCGGCGAGGGAGGCCGGCCTCCACTGGTAGCCCTCGAAGACGGTGGAGATGCCCAGGGCCACCAGGGGGAAGAGCAGTGTGCAGTAGGCGGCGCGGTCGGCACCGATCGAACCGATGAGGTAGAGATAACAGCCGAAGGCGACGATGGAGCCGAACACCGCCAGATAGGCCAGCGAGCCGAGGTAGGCTGCGGAGAGGTCGACGGTGAAGGGGCGGCCACTCAGCAGGGCAACCGCCGCCATGGCCAGGGCGCCGTAGCCCATGCCATAGGCATTGCTCTGCAGGATGGGCAGCCGCCGCTTCTGGTTGCGCGCCGAGGTGATATTGCCCAGCGAGGCGAAGAGGGTGGCGACGACGCACAGGGCGACACCGCGCACCCCATGATTGTCCAGGGAAAAGGAGGAGATCTCCGGCAAAAAGACGAGGACGATGCCGCCCAGGCCCAGCGCCCCGCCGAGGACGACGCGGCCATCCACCGGCGAACCGAGAAAGATGGCGCCGTTGACGATGTTCATGACCAGCACCGAGGAGAAGATGACCGCCGCCAGGCCGGAGGTGACGTAGAGCTCGGCCTGGTAGAAGCAGAGGTAGTTGATGCCGAAGAGCATCACCCCCTGGAGGAGCATGGCGAGATGTTCCCTGGCGGAAAAGCGCATCGGCAGACGGGCGACGAGGCACCAGGCGAGCAGCAGGGCCGAGGCCAGGGCGAAACGGTAGGCCACCGAGACCACCGGGTCGACCACCCCGAGCTGCATTTTGATCCCGATCCAGGTCGAACCCCAGATCGCCACCGTGGCCACGTAACAGAGACTGTTCTTCATCGTTCACTCCAAAAAACGCTGCAGGGTTGTCAAAAGGCCGGCTGGCCGGGTCAGTCCCGCCGCCGACAGAGCTCCCCGGCCATGCGGCCGAGGGCGTGCACCGCCCAGCTGGTCTTCTCCGACCAGAAAGCCCCGTTGAGGCGCAGGCAGTTGCCGTAATCGCCGCGGGTGGAGAAGATCCGCCCCGGGGCGAAGGAAATCTTTTCGCGCTCGGCGCTGGCGTAGAGATCGACGGTGTCGACCTCGGCCGGCAGCTCGAGCCACAGGGTGAAGCCGCCCGAGGGGCGGGTGACCCTCGTGCCAACCGGGAAGGAGCGGGCGATATCCTCGGCCATGCGCCCCAGCTTGGCGGCATAGGCGCGGCGGATGGCGCGCAGGTGGCGCGAGTAGCCGCCGTCGGCGAGGAACTCGGCCACCACCAGCTGGCCGGGACTGGCCGAGGCTATATTGCTGACCAGCTTGCGGTGCAGCACCTCTTCGAGATAGCGGCCGGGGGCGATCCAGCCGACACGGTAGCCGGGGGCAAGGGTCTTGGAGAACGAGGAGCAGAGCAGTACGTTGCCGTCGCGGTCCCAGGCCTTGCAGACGCTCGGGCGTTCCTCGCCATGACAGAGGTCGCCGTTGATGTCGTCCTCGACCAGCGGCACCCCGGCGGATGCAAGGAGCTCGGTCAGCTCGCGCTTGCGCTGGTCGTCGAGGCAGCTGCCGAGGGGGTTGTCGAAGTTGCCGATGACCAGGCAGCAGGCGATGTCGTTCGCCGCCAGGGCACTGCGCAGGGTCGGCAGATGCAGCCCCTCGCTGGGCGAGGTGGGGATCTCCACCACGCGCAGGTCGAGCAGCTGCAGCATCTGCACGAAATTGAAGTACATCGGCGAGCCCATGGCCACCGTGTCCCCCGGTTTCGTCACCGCCTGCAGGGCGAGGAACACCGCCTCCGAGGCACCGCCGGTGATGATGATGTCGTCGGCGCTGAGGGTGCAGCCGGCCTTGAGCATCCAGCGGCCGATCTGGCTGCGCAGCCGGCCGTGGCCGTAGCCGGTGGCGTAGGCAGTGCTCTCGCCGGGGTGGTTGCGGCAGGCGGCGGCCATGATCCGCCCCAGCTTGCCTGCCGGCACCAGGGCCGGGTCGGGGATGGCCGCGCCGAACTGCACCTTGTCGCCATCGAGGGTGGCGCGCATCAGCCGCTCCACCAGTTTGCTGGAACTGATGCCGCGCGGGGCGATATCGCGCCCGGCGACCCGCGGCTCGCGCGGCGGCTCCATCGGCGGCGGGCAGACATAGTAGCCCGATTGCGGCCGCGCCTCGATGAGGCAGCGGTCCTCGAGGTGAGCATAGGCGGCTTTGACGGTATTGATGCTCACCTGCGCCTGCCGACTCATCTCGCGAATCGAGGGCAGGCGATCGCCGACGCGGAAGGTGCCGCCGCTGACCAGGGCGGCGATACGCTCCGCCACCTGTTTATGAAGTATCCCCGTTTCCATCATTTCTCACTCCCTCGCGGCCCGATCTCTGCGCCTCCCCTGGCTGGCCATTGTACCCGGGAAGGCGCCCCTTTCCAGACACAATACACCAGAGAATCCATGGTCACAGTATCAATTGTTCGATATTCCAATGGACACAGTTCTTCCCTCTCGAGAATTTTCCCGACCCTGGTCGAAAATGTATTGACCGACGGTCGGTCGGTAGAGTATAGAGTGCGCCAGATCAGGTCCTCGGCTGCGCCGTAAGGGGCCGGCCCCTCGCCAGGGAACCGCCAGCTTCTCCTCCCAGCCGGGAAAAAACGCCAATCGGCCCCTCTCTGGTCGGGCCGGCGCCCCCGAGCCGCACACTCCGCGGAAAACTGCCATGAACGAGCCAGCCAATCCCCTGAGGGAAACCATCAAGAGCACCGCGCGGCGCCTCTTCGCCAGCGAAGGCTACGACCAGACCCCGGTGGAGCGCATCCTCGACGAGCTGTCGCTGCCCCGCCACCTCTTCTTCGCCCTCTTCTCCTCCAAGGACGAGCTGCTCGAGGAACTATGGTCCGAGTAGTCAAGCCGCCGGAAGAGCGGCGTGGCGAGATCGTCGCCGCCGCCTGCCAGCTCTTCCTCCACAAGGGCTACGAACAGACGACCATGGGCGACGTGATGCGCCTCCTTGCCATCGCCAAGGGCACCATCTATCATTACTACCGCTCCAAGGAGGAGCTGCTCGACGCCGTCATCGACCAGCTCATCTCCCTCGAGCGCCAGCGCCTTCAAGCGGTCTTCGCCACCCTCGAGGGGGGGGCGCTGGAGCGGTTCCGGCGTTTCATCGTCGCCATCAGCACCGACAGCCACGACCCCGCTTTCCTCGACAGCCTGCACAAGCCGGCCAACGCCGGCATGCATATCCGCCTTCATGCCGCCACCATGTCCATGCTCGCCCCCTTTTTCGCCGAGCTCTGCGCCCAGGGCACCCGCGAGGGCGTGATGCAGGTCATCCACCCCCTGGAGACCGCGGAGTTCATCCTCGCCGCCACCACCTTCCTCACCGATATCGGCATCTACCCGTGGAGCGAGGAACGGCTGCGGCTGCGCATCGCCGCCATGCCCGAGCTCATCGAACGCCAGCTCGGGGCTCCGCCGGGCTCCTTCGCCTTCCTGCGCGAACCGCTCATCAATGGCCTGGAAATGGCTGACGACGGCGATCCGCCTCCGGCGGCTCAAGAAATCGTCCAATAACCACACCCCGCAACTTCATGTACACAACAGAGAGACTGCCATGAACACCACCACCCTGACAGGCCTTGCCGCCTTGCTCCTCGCCCTGCCCCTCGCCACCTTCACCGCCATCGCCGCCCCTGCCGCCCCGGGCGGTGGCGCGCCACAGAGCGGCTTCAGCGCCGAAGCGACCCTCGGCGTGGCCGTCATCAGCGGCGCCGACAACCTCTCGCCGGACCTCTCCTCGAGCACCCTCGCCAGCCTCAGCCAGGAGGCCAAGACCACCACCCGGGTGCTGCCGGTCCTGCTCCCCGAGCTGCGCTACCGCTTCGGCGACGAGGGCCGCTCCTCCTGGTACCTCAAGACCATGCCGGTGACCGACGCCGCCGGCTACTTCGCCCCGACCAGCGGACTCCGCCACAGCCTGGCGGGGGTCGCCACAATCGATGCCGGCCTCTTCTTCCTGCCCATGGCCGAGGTCTACGCCAACCCCTACCTGGTCGGAGAGAGGCGTCGCGAGAGCGACGTGCTGAGCTGGGGCGGCCATCTGGTCTTCGAAGACATCGCCGGCACGCCGCTCATGGTGCAGCTGGCCATGCTCACCGCCGATGTCGACAACGACAGCCTGGCCGGCCTCTTCCCCAGCCTCGCCCGCGACGGCGAGATCTACGAGGTCGCCATGAGCTACGGCCTGCTGCGCAGCCAGACCATGTCGCTCTCGCCACGGCTCGCCCTGCGCCGCGGCGACATGGATGGCGCAGCGAGCTCCTACGTCAAGATCCGCGCCGAGCTCGCCGGGACCTATATGGCCGGGCCGCTCTTTTTCCTGCCCAGCGTCCACGTCGGCGCCAGCCGCTATGACGAGAAGGACCCGGTCTTCGACAGCACCCGGCGTGAACTGGCCTATGGCCTCAACCTGCTGGTCAAGTATCGCCGGCTGATGGACATCGACGGCCTCGGCCTGCTGGGCATCGCCGCCTATGGCGTGGGAGACGCCAACGAGGACTTCTTCGACAGCAAGGCCCTGGTCTGCGGGCTCGGCCTCAGCTACGAGTTCTGAGAGGGGCCGCGGCAGAGACGTCGGTCGTCCCTTGAGGCCGCCGAATTTTGCAGGAGGTCCTTTTCCTTTGGCGGCGGAGAGTATATCCTTGTTTCATACGGGGCCTGCCCGTAGCGCTTGCCAATTTTCAGGGAGATTCCCAAGGAGGGAGGGATGCAGCTGGTGTACAAGGAAGTGCCGATGGAGTTTCTCGCCGCCCTGCCGGAGGGCATCAAGTACGTGCAGAAGCAGGGACGGGACTTTCTCGTCATCGAGCAGCTCTACTGCAGGGACGGCCACAGCCTCATGGCCGACCACGTGCGCATGCACGGCGAGCCGTCGATCCGCCTCGATGCGCGGATCGGCAAGAAGCGCGGGCTGATGTTTGTCGACGCCTTCTGGGGCAGCCACGACAAGCTCTACAGCTTCCTCCCCGGCGAGGCCGACCTGCAGAGCATCACCGAGGCCTGGTGCCCGCACTGCGGGGTCAGCCTGATGACCGAGCGCCACTGCACCTACGAGGGCTGCGGCAGCGACCAGGCCATCCTCCTCCACCTGCCGGGCGGGGTCAACCGCATCCTCGTCTGTGCCAAGCACGGCTGCCCGGACCACGAGCTGGTCATCCAGCGGCTGCCCGAGGAGATCACGCGGCGCATCCGCAAGATCAACTACTTCGGGGAATTCCACGACGACATGTTCAAGGGGATCTGACTATGAGCCCGGAAGACGGCAACTTCATCGACATCAACCCGCAACGCTGCAAGGGCTGCGCCGCCTGCGTCGTCGCCTGCCCCAACGACTGCATCGAGATCGGCGCGGAGATCAACAGCATGGGCTATCAATACGCCCGCTTCGCCGTAGGTCGCTGCATCGCCTGCGGCATGTGCTTCTATACCTGTCCGGAGTTCGGGGCGATCACCGTCTACAAGAAACCGCGCAAGGGGGCATGACATGGGACAGCATCTGATGAAAGGCAACGAGGCCCTGGTGCATGGCGCCCTGCTCGGCGGCGCCACCCACTACTTCGGCTACCCCATCACCCCGGCCAGCGAGATCGCCCACGCCGCCGCCGAGCTCTTCCCGCGCTGCGGCCGCCACTTCCTCCAGGCCGAGTGCGAGGTGAGCTCGATCAACATGCTCTATGGCGCCGCCGCCGCCGGGGCGCGGGTGATGACCGGTTCCTCGGGGCCGGGACTGTCGCTGATGGCTGAAGGCCTCTCCTACCTCTCCGGCGCCGAGCTGCCCTCGCTGGTGGTCGACGTGCAGCGCGCCGGCCCCGGCCTCGGCTACATCTGGCCGGAGCAGGCCGACTACAACTTCATTGTCCACGGCGCCGGCCACGGCAGCCATAACGGCATCGTCCTCGCCCCCAACTCAGCCCAGGAGATGTGCGACTGCGCCTACCAGGCCTTCGAGCTGGCCGAGCGCTACCGGGCCACGGTGTTCATCCTCGCCGACGCCTATATCGGCCAGGTCATGGAGCCCGTCGAGCTGCCGCACCATCTGCTCGTCAACCCCCACAAGGAGTGGGCCCTCTACGGCGACGCGGCCAGCCGCGGCAACCTGCACACCTCCATCTACCTCAAGCTCGAGGAGCTCGAAGGGCACAACCGCCATCTCCAGGAAAAGTACCGGCGCATGGAGGAGGAGATCGTCGACTATGAGGAGGTGGCCACCGAGGACGCCGAGTACCTCTTCGTCGCCTACGGCATCACCTCGCGCATCTGCCACTCGGCCCTGCGCGAGCTGCGCGGCCGCGGCGTCAGGGTCGGCATGCTGCGTCCCAAGACCCTCTTCCCCTTCCCCTCGCGGCGCCTCGCCGCGCTCGCCGGGCAGGTCAAGCTGATGGTGGCGGCCGAGCTCAGCGCCGGGCAGATGGTGCGCGACGTGCGCCTCGCCGTCGACGGCAAGGTCGAGGTGGAGCTCTATAACTGGATGGGCGGCCGCATCCCGACCACCGACGAGATCGTCGAACGCCTGGCCAAGACCGCCGCCGGGCGCAAGGCCTGAAGGCTGCACCGCCGACCAACAGGGAGACAGCGACAATGCATACCATAAAACACCACAAGGCCGATTCCCTCTACCCCACCTTCGAGCGCAAGGCCCCCGGCGCCGAGGTCAGCCACTACTGCCCCGGCTGCGGCCACGGCACGGTGCACAACCTCATTGCCGAGGCCATCGACGACCTCGGCATCCAGGACCGCACCATCTTCTGCTCGCCGGTGGGCTGCTCGGTGTTCGCCTACTACTACTTCGACGTCGGCAACATCCAGTGCGCCCACGGCCGCGCCCCGGCGGTGGCCTCGGCCATGCGCCGCGTCCACGACGACGCCATCATCATCTCCTACCAGGGCGACGGCGACCTCGCCGGCATCGGCATGAGCCAGATCGTCCACGCCGCCAACCGCGGCGAGAACCTGACCATCTTCTTTATCAACAACGCCATCTACGGCATGACCGGCGGGCAGATGGCGCCGACGACCATCGTCGGCCAGAAAACGGTGACCACCCCGGGGGGCCGCCACGCCGCCAACGAGGGCTTCCCCATCGGCGTCGCCGAGATCATCGCCAGCCTGCACGCCCCGGTGTTCGTCGAGCGGGTCTCATTGGCCAACGCCACCAAGGTGATGAAGGCGCGCATGGCCATCCGCAAGGCCCTGCGCAACCAGGTCGAGAAAAAGGGCTTCTCCTTCGTCGAGATCCTCTCGCCCTGCCCGGTCAACTGGAAGATGACCCCGGTGGAGGCGCGGCGCTGGCTGGAGAACAGTCTCGAGCCGGTCTTCCCGGTGGGCAACCTGCGCGACCTCGCCAAGGGCCCCTTCGACCCGCTCGACCGCAAGAAGCCGGCGCGGGTCAGCGAACGGCGCATCTTCGAGATCCTCGGCGTCAACGAGGAGGAGCCGCACAGCGGCACGGTGCGGCTCAAGGAGGAACAGAACGTCAAGATCGCCGGTTTCGGCGGCCAGGGCGTGCTGTCGGCAGGGGTCCTGCTCGCCAACTGCGCCATCGCCGAGGGGCTCAACACCACCTGGCTGCCCTCCTACGGCGCCGAGATGCGCGGCGGCACCGCCAACGCCGGCATCAACATCTCCCACGAGACCATCGGCTCGCCCATCGTCACCAACCCCAACGCGCTGATCGTCATGAACCTGCCCTCCCTCGACGCCTTCGAGGACACGGTGCGGCCGGGCGGGGCCATCTATGTCAACTCCTCGCTGGCCAAGCGCCCCATCCGCCGCGCCGACATCACCCCCTATTACGTCCCGGCCAGCGACATGGCGGTGGACCTTGGCGCCATCCAGTGCGCCGGGGTCATCCTCCTCACCGTCTACGCCCTGGTCTCCGGGGCGATCACCATCGAGACCCTGCAAAAGGTCATCCCATTGTCAATCAAGCGCAAGAACCTGCTCGACCTCAACCTGCGGGCGATTGAGGCGGGAATCGCCTGGCACCGGGAAAACTGCAGATAGTCTCGTACTTCGCCTGGCGGCCGCGAGATTTAGTAAAGTTCGCGGCCGCCACATCGAGGTTATCAGAAATATGAACCGCAGTACCGCAGGAGGTCGTTGCCCCAAGCAACAGACTGTTAGACACGGGCAATTTTCCTGCCGTGAAGCTTCGCCCGAAGCGCCCATATGGGCCGGAATAAACGCATCGCTCCGGCGTAATCCGCGCAACTCACTACAAGGAAATGCTTTCCAAATACGAGGGTTGTGGCAAGGAATTTCCTGGTTAGCCTTTTATCCCGCGTTCTGACGACCGCGCTCTATAGGCCTGAAAGGGATGAGTCGGCTGGTCCGGATAGCGCGCCTCCAACCTGCCCTCACGGATCATTTTCGAGATATAGTGATTTTTCAAGGTATCAATACCGCGCCGTAAGGCAATGGCGAGATCTTGAGCTGAGAGGAATTCATCGGTGCAGAGAGCGAGTATGGCTGCCTCGACTTTAGCGGGAGCGCTCCTCTGCCGCACGCGGATTTCTTCGACAAGAACAGGCAAGCCTTCCTGGCGGGGAAGGCTCATTTCATTATGTTGGGAGCTCGGCTCGCTATGTTGGGAGCTCGGCTCGCTATGTTGGGAGCTCGGCTCGCTATGTTGGGAGCTCGACTCGTTATGTTGGGAGCTCGGCTCGTTATGTTGGGAGCTCGGCTCAGGGGACACCGGAGAACCCTGCACCAGGGTATAGGCACTCCACCTTCGCTTGTCGTTGCCGACAAGATACTGTTCATTCACCAGCCTTTTCAAAAGGAATGTTATATCCCGGGGGTGCCGGTCGGTGAGTTCTTGCAGCCGTCCATTGGTGACCCGGCCCTCAAGGATGGCGGTGGCGAGAGCCAGACGGCCAGTCTCATCGAGCCGTGCCAGCCGTTTGGGAAACCGTCGTTCCATCTCTTCAGTAACCTCTGGGGGAAAGAGGCTGATGGTCGCCAGCCGCAGGCAGACCTCTTCCTGTTCAACATCCTCTTCCAGGGCAGGTGCCCGCCAATGCTGTTCCCGCCATGCCTGGAGGATTTTAGGAAAACCGGAGCCGGCTTTGTCTCCGGCGCCAATCATCTGAAACATCTGCTGCAGAGAAGGGTTGCGACAATCGCTCTTACCGCCGGCGCGAATCTGTTCTACGGGCAGTCGAAGCAGACCTGGATTGTGAAACTCGAAGCCATTGTGCAGGCGAAAGATGCGAATCCCGCCACTCGCCAGGTAATCTCCATGTATCAAGGCATTGACCATTGCCTCGCGCAGGGCTTCATGCTGAGGCGACTCGTCGCGTCGGAAAAGATCGGGCCCCATGAGAAAGGGTACACGCAAACCGTCACGCAGTTTTACGATCACCTTGCAATAGAAATCAAACAGGTTGCCTGGCCAGGTACCGTCAAGCGATACCCGGTCGAGCCAACGTGGACCCCCTGCAGCAGCCGAAGCGGGATGATGTCGGTAGTCGAGTTGAAAATGGGGCAACCGATCGAGAATGGAACGCTGGCGACCAAACATCAATAGCCCGGCCAGAGTTATACCTTCCTTGGCATTTGCCCGGTCCCTTGCCCAGCCGCCCAGCTGCCGCAGCATTTCCTGGTCACTGCCAGAGAGAAAGGGATGGCCAGGGAAATTGCTGCGAAAGAGGTTACGGTAGGCAGCGAGGCTTTCCGGATCGAGATCGCTAAAATTGAAATGCTCAAGGATCTCGCCATCGCGCGGTTGCTCCCCGGCATCAGCCAGCATCCTTCTGACCGTGGTCTCAGAGGCGCGCCGATCCCCCTCGTAGGTGCGCACGAAGGTGCCACGCAGGGGGTTGTTGTTGATAAAAACCGGCCGTTGCCGTCTTTCCGCCCTGGGAATGTGCAACACCAGCAGGTTCCTGCCCTCCACCTCCAGCCGCTTGACGCTGTTGCGATCGAGCAGATTACAGCTGATCTTTTCAGAATTGGCGAGCAGATTCCATAGGTCACGTTCGAGCTTATCGACCTGGTGCAGACCGTGAACCACCAGACGACCATCTTCCTCTTCCCGAGCCCCGAGCACCATCACCCCGCCATGGGTATTGGCCATGGCACTATAGGTTTCCCAGAGCGACTCGGGAAGATGGCCCCTGCCGTCCCTTCCCGCGGCCAGTTTGGCTTCGAAATCCCAGCCTTCTCTCAACGCCTCAAGATCGAGTGTCATGGCATGGCCTCCAAAGGAAATGGACTATGGCGTGCTTTTTGAGCGAGGAAACGATTAATAATTTAACAATATCGGCAATAAATAACAGTTTTTATGGCAGGCAGCCAGGAGAAGGTACACAAAGTACAGCATCCGATCGGCCGGCTTGTGATGGGGGAGAAAGAGGGAGGGAGTTCCCGGCCATGGAAAACGGGAGCAGAATCAACAGCACAACGAAGTGACCCAGCGGTAGAGACACCGAGAGTCACTTCAAGGCGAACAGCACCGGCATGAGCATCTGCCGCCCATGCCAGCCCAGATCCTTACCCCTGTTTCGCCGCGTAGCGCTCGCGCAGCATCTCGACATCGGCGTCGGCGAGGTAGTCGTCATAGGGCATCATCTTGTCGATATAGCCGCCGGGAAGGATCTCGACGATGCGGTTGGCCACGGTCTGCACCAGGGTGTGGTCGTGGGAGGAGAAGAGGACGATCTCGGCAAAGGCCTGCATGCCGTTGTTGAGGGCGATGATCGACTCGAGGTCGAGGTGGTTGGTGGGTTCGTCGAGGATGAGGACGTTGGCGTCGCTGAGCATCATCCGCGCCAGCATGCAGCGCACCCGCTCGCCTCCAGAGAGCACGCCGGTCTTCTTCAGCGCCTCGTCGCCGGAGAAGAGCATCTTGCCGAGAAAGCCGCGGGCGAAGCTCTCCCCTTCGTTGGGCGGCGTCCACTGTCTGAGCCACTCGACCAGGGTCTCGTCCGTCTTGAAAAAGGCGCTGTTCTCCTTGGGGAAGTAGGCGTGGCTGATAGTCTGCCCCCAGCGGAAGGTGCCGCTGTCAGCGCTCTGCTCGCCGACGAGGATCTGCAGCAGGGTGGTGATCGCCAGGCTGTTGGTGCCGACGAAGGCGATCTTCTGCCCCTTGCCGACGGTCATCGAGAAGTTCTTCAGCACCTCCACCCCCTCGATTGTCTTGGAGATATTGTCGATCTCAAGGATGACGTCGCCGCAGGCGCGGCCGGCCTTGAAGTGCACGAAGGGGTACTTGCGCGAGGAGACCGGCAGATCTTCCAGCTCGAGCTTTTCGAGGAGCTTCTTGCGCGAGGTGGCCTGCTTGGCCTTGGAGGCGTTGGAGGAGAAGCGCTGGATGAACTCCTTGAGGTCCCTGGCCTTGGCCTCCGCCTTCTTGTTGGCGTCCTGGCGCTGCTGCAGGGCGAGCTGGCTGGCCTGATACCAGAAATCGTAGTTGCCGACATAGATCTGGATGCGGCCGTAGTCGATATCGGCCATATGGGTGCAGACCTGGTTGAGGAAGTGGCGGTCGTGGGAGACGATGATGACCGTGTTCTGAAAGCGCTCGAGAAAGCCCTCGAGCCAGCGGATCGACTTGACATCGAGGTTGTTGGTGGGCTCGTCGAGGAGGAGGATGTGCGGGTTGCCGAAGAGCGCCTGGGCGAGCAGGACACGCACCTTCTCGCCGCCCTCGAGCTCCTTCATCCTCCGCTCGCGCAGCTCCTCGCCAATGCCCAGGCCGCTGAGCAGGGCCGCCGCCTCGGACTCGGCCTCGTAGCCGTTGAGCTCGGCGAATTCCACCTCGAGCTCGCCGCTGCGGATGCCATCCTCCTCGCTGAACTCGGCCTTGGCGTAGAGGGCCTCGCGCTCGGCCATGATCTCGCACAGCCGCCGATGGCCGAGGAGCACGGTGCGGGCCACCGTCTCTTCGTCGAAGGCGAACTGGTCCTGGTTGAGGGAGGCGATGCGCTCCCCGGGGGTGACGAAGACCTCGCCCTTGTCCGCCTCGAGGCGCCCGGCGAGGATCTTGAGAAAGGTCGACTTGCCGGTGCCGTTGGCGCCGATGAGGCCGTAGCAGTTGCCGGGGGTGAACTTGATGTTGACGTCTTTGAAGATGATGCGCTTGCCATAGGACAAGGCGATATCGCTGGCATGGATCATGGGTGGGGTCCGTGGGGCAAAGGTGAAGGAACTCCCCGACCGGGCCAAAGGGCCGGGCCGGAGTCGGGTGGGCAGCGGGATGGAACGCGGGTGGGCGTGGTGCTCTCGGTGGCGAAAAGGATGGCGCTGCGACAAAAAAGCGCGAACATACCACGACAAAGCTGCCGGGGCAAGGCTTATCGGCGGGGATGTTGGCGTGGTGTGGCGATTATCCGGCCGGCCCCGCCTCTTCCTGCGGATCGCCCCCGGTGGTTACGACAGCCAGCGCAGCTTGGTCGGTTTTCTCTGGCGGGAGCCAGTTCCGCCAGGCCGGGGCGGCATACCAAGACCGTTGCCGCCGCCAGCTGGCCCGGCCAGAGGCGCGCATCCCTCACGCGTCACTCAAGGAGTATCCCCTGCGGAAACCCAGGCCCGCCAGGCACAGACATCCCGGCTGGCGGCGGCGCGGCTCACTTGCCGGGGACGGCGCGGAGATAGAGCACTTTGTTGTTGGTCCCGGCGATATTCTCTTCCCGCGTTTCGAAGAGGTCGCTCTTCTTCCGGATGAGGTCGGAGAGCTTCTTGAACCCGTACAGGCGCGAGTCGAAGTCGGGCTTGAGCTTGTTGAGGTAGTTGGCGAAGGTCCCCAGCTGCGCCCAGCCGTTTTCTTCGCTGGACTGCTCCAGCGCCTTGAGGAGGAAGGCGGTGGGAAAGGGAGACGCCACCTCCGCGGCGGCGGTCTCGGCGGCACGGCCCCCGGCAGCGGGCAGAGCGGCGGCACGGGAGGACTTCCTGCCGGAGGCGACTTTGCCCTCGGCGCCGGCCTTGGCCGGGGACGGCGGAGGCTCGGATCGCTCCTCGCCGCGCAGCAGCTCGGTGAAGATGAACTTGTTGCAGGCGTTGCGGAAGGCCTCCGGGGTCTTTTTCTCGCCGAAGCCGTAAACCATGAGGCCTTCCTCGCGCAGGCGCACCGCCAGGCCGGTGAAGTCGCTGTCGCTGGTCACCAGGCAGAAGCCGCCGAACCTGCCGCTGTAGAG
>JANJUM010000197.1 GCA_024710585.1 Desulforhopalus sp. | reverse complement strand
TTGGCAAAGGGACCGAGATCCTCGCCGCTGCCAGCGAAAAACAGACCATCTCAGTGCTTGGGCCACTCGGCCGTGGGTTTCGCATCGATTATGGGCGAAGATCGCTGGTGGTCGCTGGAGGACTGGGCATCGCGCCGATGCTCTTCCTCGCCAAGGAGATTCTTCGCAAGAGAGCCGATGGTGGCGATGACCTCCTCCTCCTCGGAGCACGCAGCGCCAGTGAGCTCGAGCCGCTGCTGGGGGATTTTCGCCTGCTCGGGTTTCCAGCCCTCTGTGCCACCGACGACGGCTCCCTCGGACATGCTGGTTTCGTTACAGAAATCCTCGCCCAGCAACTCACCGCGCAAAGCATTGTCTATGCCTGCGGGCCGGAACCGATGCTCGCCCGGGTGGCTGCCATGTGCCGCCTTCGCGAAGTGCCCTGTCAGGTCTCGGTGGAAACCACCATGGCCTGCGGCATGGGGGCCTGCCTCGGCTGTAACCGTCCAGCCGCCAGCGGTGACTACACCCATGTCTGTCTTGACGGGCCGGTATATGATGCGGAGGATCTGTTATGGAAGTCGTGATGCCGCGGGATGAAAACGAGCCCGACCTGCGGGTGAGGATCGGCTCCCTGCAACTCGCCAATCCGGTGATGACCGCTTCCGGCACCTTCGGCTATGCCCGGGAGTTCGAGAACCTCGTCAATCTCCATCGCCTCGGGGCGGTGATCGTCAAGGGGATTTCCCTCCATCCGCGTGCCGGCAACCCGCCCCCGCGCATAGTCGAGACCGCCTGCGGCATGCTCAACGCCATCGGCCTGCAGAATGTCGGCGTCGATCGCTTCATCAGCGAAAAGATGCCGTATCTGCAGGGACTGCTGGTGCCGGTGATCGTCAATATCTTAGGTGATTCCATCGCCGAATACGAGGAGATCACCGCTCGCCTCGCCGACGTCCCAGGCGTCGCGGCCATTGAGGTCAACATCTCCTGTCCCAACGTCAAGAAGGGCGGGGTAGCCTTCGGGACAGACCCGGCCATGGCAGCAGCGGTAACCCGCGCCGTGAAGGGGCGGGCCAAGGTGCCGGTGCTGGTCAAGCTCTCGCCTAATGTCACCGATATCACGGTTATTGCCCGGGCGGTTGAGGGGGCTGGGGCAGACTGTGTTTCGTTGATCAATACCCTCATCGGCATGGCCATCGACCTGAAGACGAGGCGGCCGACCCTGGCCAATGTCATCGGTGGTCTGTCGGGGCCGGCAATCAAGCCGGTCGCTCTGCGCATGGTCTACCAGGTGTCCAAGGCAGTCGCGGTGCCGATCATTGGCATTGGTGGCATCGAGACCGCCGAGGATGCCCTGGAGTTCATGCTCGCCGGGGCGACGGCGGTCCAGGTCGGCACAGCCAACTTCGCCAATCCCAGGGCCTCTGAGGAGGTTGTCGATGGCATCGCCGCCTATGCGCGGGCGGAGAAGGTACCCGCTATCCGAGACCTTATCGGCGCCCTGGGTCATAACTGACCGCGAACACCACTGCCGGCGGCACAAGCCCGGGCCGCGGCCGACGCGAGAATTATAAAGAGAACGACCTGACATGAAAGAGATCGTCCCCGTGGTGAACATAGATGCCACCATCACCGTGCCTGGCTCAAAGAGCCTCACCCAGAGGGCCCTCATTGCCGCCGCCCTCGCCGAGGGCTCGAGTTCTCTCGTGGGCGCGCTGCACAGCGAAGATACCGAGTATTCTTCACGCGCCCTGGTGCAACTCGGGGTTGCCATCGACAAGGGCGAGGAGTGGCGGGTTGATGGCCGGGGCGGGGAGATCGCCCCGTCGTCTCAGTCGCTCTACCTCGGCAACAACGGCACCGCCACTCGTTTTCTCACCTCGGTGGTCGCCCTGGGTAACACGACCTTTGTGATCGACGGTGACGAACGCATGCGACAGCGTCCCATCGGTCCGCTGATGTCGGCTCTGCGCGGCTGGGGCGTCGATATCCGTGCCGAGGATGGGGGAGACTGTCCTCCGCTGGTTATCGCTGCCCAGGGGCTGGCCGGCGGCAGGACCGTCCTTCCCGAAGGGAAAAGCAGCCAGTATTTGTCCTCGCTATTGCTGGTCGCCCCCTACGCGCGCACTCCGGCCTTTCTCGAGGTACAGGGGCCGATTCTCTCCAAACCCTATGTCGCCATGACCTTGTCGGTCATGGCCGATTTCGGGGTCTTCGTCGAATGTGCCAAGGATTTCAGCTCGTTCGCCATTCCCCAGGGCTGCTACCGTGGCCGTCGCTATGCAATCGAGGGGGATGCCTCCAACGCCTCGTATTTCTGGGCGGCGGCGGCGGTTTGCGGTGGCCGGGTGACGGTCAGCAACGTGCCTGTGCCGTCACTGCAGGGGGATGCCATGCTGGTGCCTCTGCTGGGAAGGATGGGGTGCACGGTGGAGCGGTGCGGGGAGGGGCTGAGGCTGATCGGCGCGGAACGTCTCGAGGGGATTACCATCGACATGGGCAATATGCCCGACGTCGTGCCCACCCTGGCCGTGGTGGCGGCCTTCGCCCATGGTACGACGGTCATCGAGAACATCGCCCATCTGCGCATCAAGGAGTGCGATCGTCTGTCGGCGGTGGCCCGGGAGTTGAGCCGGATGGGGGCTACGGTGGAGGAGCGCGATGCGGCGTTGATCATCCATGGCAAAGGTGGCGTCGATCTCCACGGGGCTGAAATCGATACCTATAGTGATCATCGCATGGCGATGTGTTTTGCCGTCGCCGGGTTGAGAGTCCCGGGGGTGAGAATCATGGGCCCGGAGTGTGTCGCCAAGAGTTTTCCCGACTTCTGGGAGCGCTTCGCCCAGCTCGGCCGGGGCTGAGCACCGTCCTACATCGAAAGAGAGGGCCGATCAGCCATGGCATGGCGGTTCGGCCCTGTCCCTTCGTTGCACGAATCTATTTCTGCTGATCGATCTTGGCCACCGCCTCCTGCACCAGGCGCTGCACTACCGTGTCCAGGGTGACCAGTTGCGAAGCGTGCCCGGAGATGCCAAGCAGAGACTGCGCCTTCCTGCCTGTTTCCATTTTTCGTTCGATATAGCCGGTCGAGACCTGTTCGGAGGTCGAGGCGTCGAGGATCTTGTAGCGCAGGCCGACCAGCCACACAGCTGCCTGCTCGCTGGCGCGGGCGGAGCTGATGGCGGTATCGCTGATTGCCCCGACCCTGCCGCCGACCACGGTGCCGACAATCGAGCCGATGGCATTGCCGTCGAAGCCCTGGCCGGCCTCGGCAACTTCTTCCGCTTTGAGGATGTCGAACTTGATGAACCACTTGGTGGTGCCGAATTTCCCCTTCTTGAATTTCTTCAGGGCGTCGGGAGAGCCCATATTGACGGCCAGTTCGATCTCGTTGAGCATCGGGCCCAGGTCGGTCCGCTCGAGCACCTTGAAGTTGGCGTTGCTCAGCTCGATCTCGCCGAAGTCGGCGATGTTGTTGGGGGTGACCTTCTGGGTGAAGGTGGCGCTGCTGCTTTTGATATTGCCGGGGATGACGATCACCGTCGGCCCCTTTTTGGCGGCGTTGGCGTACTCCACCGGTTGATACATGTTGTCGTCGGCCACTTTGTTGGCCATCTGCGATGAGGAACCGCCAGCGCCGGTGCTTGACGGCACGCACCCGGAGAGCAGGGCGGCAACAGAGACGAGGGTGAGAGACAGCAAGAGCAGCCCATGTTGTTTCATTGTTCGGTCCTCCTCAAGTAAAGAATGATGAGTGATGTGATATCGCGTTGCCACCTCGTACGGGTGTTTTACGGTTCTCTTCGCCCCTGTCAGGCCATGTGATCTTCTCCACGGGGTTCATTGGCTCGGCGGAGCGCCTTTACTCTCTTCGAGGCCGGGGTTCATGCGGCCGACTTTTTCAAGCAGGGCCTTGTCCTGGGTCAGCTTCTTGATTCGTTCCGGGGCCGCCGTGGCCAGGGCCGCCGGCGGAGTGCTCTGCAGGGATTTCTGCAGCGCTTCCGCCTGACCGCCACCCTCCAGGGCGATGCGCACGACATTGCCGTGTTGGGAGACGAGCTTCAGCTGCGGGCCCTCCAGCTTGGCGTTGAGAGGTTTGATGACGAAGCTGTTGACCACCTGGGCCAGGTTGCCGCCGCCACTGGTCTCGACTTCGAAGAGGCTGAGGCCGTCGCTCTCGAAGTTTTCCAGTTCGGCATTGAGGATATTGCGCAATCCGTTGAACTCGTTCTTGAACAGCAGGGCAGTGTCGTAATCGGGTAGACCGCTCAGCTGGATTTGATAGCGCTGCGACGGTTTCATCAACTCGTTCTCGAAGAAATCCTTGTTGAACTCCTCGCCGATGAGGCGGCCGATATCCTCGAGGGCCTGGTCTTCGTCGGCCCAGGAGGTGTTCTTGGGCACCTTGTTGTTGAAATAGATCTCCTCGCCGGTGTGATTGTTGATGCACTTCACCGTCCACGAGGTGAGCACATGCTTTGTCACCTGCAGGCCCGAGGCCTTGAGGGTGATGGACGTCTGCTTGAACTTGGCCTCGCCGATGACCGAGAAATCGGCGACGCGGCGGTTGCTGGAAGCGGCGCCTGCATCCTTGCGGAGAAGTTTGGTGTAATCTTCCGACCATACCCGGTAGCCGAAGCTGACGAAGTGCCCCTTGAGGATGTTTTCGGCGATGGAGGAGTTCTCCGGAATGTCCTCGGCACTGCGTTTGGCGTCGCGTACGACAACGGCCACGGAGATGGTCGGGTTGCCGCGTTCCTTGATGAGGCTTAAGCGATTCTCCTTGGAGAGGCTCATCAGGGCCGTCTTCACCTCGCCGAGGAAGACTTCCGCCTTGATATGCATGTGCATCAGGCCGTCATCGCCCAGTGTTGGCGGCGACTGTTCGATGATCTGCTTGATCAGCCCCTTGGTCTTGGAGAGCACCTTGTCCTCGATGAGCAGGTAGTTCTCGACCAGAGTGCCGCTCTCTACATAAACCCCGACCGCCTTCTCCACCGCCTGCCGCTGCGCGTCGCGGCGCAGGTCGTCGACCATCAGGCCCTTGTCCCTTTTATAGATCTCCGCATTGGGGTCGACCAGGCCTTCGGCGGAGACGATCATCGTCTCGGCCTTCTCTGCGGCGGCTGCCGGACTGTGCCAACAAAAGGTTATAACCAGGGCAAGGACGACAGTGGCAAGAAGATTGAGGTGTCGATGTGGTGTCATATGGTCACTTCCCCCCCTGACAGTATTCCCTGAAGAGTTTGTAGGTTATGGTGTGGGACTGTTTCTTCACCAGGTTGTGAATGGTGTTGAGCACGTCGGCGTCGGAAAACGTGGTTTCGCTCATCTGGGCGGAGGCGATCTGTCGTCCTTGACGGTCTATGAGTTGCAGGTTGATGGTGACGAAGACTTCATCGACGTTGACGACGCGGTTGACCTGGCTATGGGTCGAGATCAACCCTTTGAGCATGAAGGAGGCGCTGAGGCGGTCGGCGGCGGCGATGGCGGCGTCAGGGTCGTTGTTGAGCACTGCCTCCTGCTCGGCACGGGCGATCTGGGCGTTGATTTCTGCACTGCTGTACGTTTTCAGGCCGAGCAGGCGAAAGCCAGAGTTGAGCTCGTCGACGACGTTGCCGTACACCGCCCTGTTGGTGACATGGCGCCCCTCCCAGTCAGGGGAGCTGGAGTCCATGAAGGAGCCGTAGAGGCCGCTGCGTCCGCCTCCGCTGCGGTGGACTTCGCCAATCATGGTGGCGATCTTCGCCGACTTGAGCGAAGCCGGGCAGTGAAGTTGGCGGAGGAGTTTCGTTCCGCTCTCTGGCAATTCCTCCATCCTCTCCTGCTGCTCCTCTTCCGTAAAGGAGAAGGCTGCCGCGGGGAGGGGGAGGGAAAGGACGGCGAAGACGACGAAAAGCAGTGTGTAGAAACGTGCGCCAGGCATCACTGTGTACCCCCGTTGTTGTCTGCCGGCCTAATCCTGCCGGGGAGTGGAGACGCGGTCGAGCAGGCTCTTGTCTGCATATCAAGTAGTGTAGTCAAGATCGTAAAAATTTCAAATTTTTCTTTGTGTGTCGATCTCTTCCGCAGTCCCGGAAAGATTTTCGACGACGATGAGCGGGGCTCCCGGGCCTAGTGCCAGCTGCTGCGCCGCGTTGCCCAGGTTGCAGGCGATTTCGAGAAAGCCGTTGCTGTCGAAGAGGGCGATGACGGGGCGATGCCCGGCCTCGGCATAGGTCCTGACCAGGGGCACGACTCGGCCGTCGCCAAGGATCACGGTGAGGGCTGCGAGGGGGACTCCGTGGGTGAAATCGCTTTGCTGCAGGTTGCTGCAGAGGTTGCCAAAGGTGTCGACACGGATGATCTCGCCGTGCAGGGTGGAGCCGACCCTTCGCGGTCGGGAGCGGGCGAGCTTGCGGCAGAGGTCAGCGGAGATCTCCGTCCCCAGGGATGCGGGGTCCGCACCCCCGGCGAGCTTCGCCGCCAGCGGGGCCATGATGTCCCGCCCATGGAAGGTGGCGGATGCAGGTGGGCCTTCGAGGAGGGCGAGGTTAACGCGAAAGATCCGGAAGTTCGTATCCTTTTCGAAGAGGAAAGAGAAGAGGCCGTTGTCGGGGCCGACGAAAAGGTGCCCTTGGGAGGCGATGACGAGAATGGCCCGGTCGCTGCCCACTTGCGGATCGACGATGGCCAGATGAACGGTCCCTTCGGGGAAGAATGGAGCGGCGCGGGAGAGCAGCAGGGACGCGCCGGCCACATCCTGGGGGGGCACCAGATGGCTGATGTCGACGATCTTCGCCGACGGGCAGATGCCGAGGATGACTCCTTTGAGGACAGCGACATATTCGTCCTGCAATCCAAAATCGCTGAGCAGGGTGATACGCGGGGCGGGATATCGCGACTGGCTCTGCATGGCGGCTATTCCTCATTTTTAAGGACGAAGAAATACAGCTGGCCTGGCTCCTTCAGACGATGGGCGATATCTTCAGCCTCGCTGCCGCTGCCGAAAAAAATGTCTATCCTGCCCGTTCCTTTGATGGCCGCACCGCTGTCCTGGGGAAAAACGAAGCGCCTGAGCGGCTGGCGAAAGGTGGTGCCGTCGTTTTTCAGAAACACGGGAAACCGTGTTGCGACGAAGCAGAAGGGACCGGGCGGCAGGGCATCACCATCGAGGGCGACAGATCTTCCCGGGGTAAGCACCTCGCCTGAGCTTCCGCGGGGGCCGGAGGTTTCTCCCCAGCGAAAGAAGACATAGCGTGGGTTGTGCTGCAGCACCCGCCGCAGCTCCTCGGGATGGTGACGCAGGTAGTCTCTTATTCCGGGGATGGTGGCCTCTTCGAGGGTGAGTTTCTTTTCGTCGACGAGCAGCTTGCCGATGCTTCTGTACTCACGGCCGTTGGTGCCGGCGAAGCGCACCGCGCGGATGCTGCCGTCGGTGAGCCTGATACGTCCCGAGCCCTGCACGTGCAGAAGGAAGACCTCGAAGGGGTCGCCGAGATAGACCAGTTCGTGCTCGCGCAGGAGGCGGGGGTTGTCTTCGATTTCGCTGCGGCTCCACAGGAAGGGCTGTTCGTCACTGCGCGGGGCGGGCGGTTGCGAGGGCAGGGAGTGGAGGGGAAAGCGAAATCTGCCCGTCGGAGTGAGGCTGCCGTCGAACAGGGGTTCGTAGTATCCGGTGACGAGCATCTCCCCGGATGGCGGCTGGCCGCGGCCCGCGGCCTGATAGACGAGAAAGTTGTCGGCGATGAAGCGCTGCAGCTGTTCGTCGCTGGGGTTTTCGCGGAGCTTGGCGAGGAGCGTTTCCACCGAGCGGATGAGGCGCCGCCCGCTAAGAGACTGACCGCAGAAGCTGTAGCTCTTGTTCGCTGCCTGCCGCCGGAGGTAGGCGAGGTGCCTGCTGGCGGCCTCTTTCAGGGAGGCGCGATCGAAGTCATCATGAAAACCGGGGAGGTGCTGGCGATCAAGGAGACGCAGGGAAGGGGGGCTTTGCTCCTGCACGGAGGGAGGACGAGCGGGTGGGGCGCAGGACAGGGCGAGCAGCCCGCAAAGGGCGACGAGAAGACGGAAGATGCCGCTGGCCATCGCCTTCTCCCGGCTAATTTTTAAAGGCCTCCGCCATTTCGGCCACCGCCATGGCATACTTGCTGCTGTGGTTGTATTCGCTGATCACCTGCAGATTGGGGTAGCCGGCTATATAGCGCATGCCTCCCCCCTGTTGCGGGGAAAGCTCCACCGCGACCAGCGACAGCGGCCGGTCCTCGGGAGAGGGCGGCAGCGGCACATTCTGCAGGGAGGCGGCACGGCGCCAGTCGATGCGCCCACTGCGCCCTTCCTGCAGTACCTGAGCGAGCACCGGAGAGGAAAGCTCGCGGCCGAGCTCGGCGAAGAGCGGCGTACGGAAGGACCAGCCGAAGGTCTTGAGGTAGTTGGCGATGGAGGCGAAGATGTCGGGGTAGGAGCGCACCAGGTCGGGGCGGCCGTCGCCATCGAAGTCGACGGCATATTTGTTATAGCTGGAGGGCATGAACTGCGCCTGGCCGAAGGCGCCGGCGTACGAACCCTTGATGCGCTGCGGGTCGAGTCCATAGCGGCGGCAGAGGAGCAGGAATTCGACGAGTTCGCCGCGGTAGAAGAGGGAGCGGCGGGGGTAGGCGGAAAAGAGTGTGTTAAGCGTCTGCCACAGCCCGAAGGTGCCCTGGTTGGTGCCAAAACGTGTTTCCATGGCCCAAATGGCGGCGATAGCCTCGCGGTCGACGCCATAGACGTCTTCTATTCGATCGAAGAGGGCGCGGTGGACTTCCAACTGCTGCTTGCCGATGGCGATAATCGCCGCGGTGATGAAGTTGGCGCGATACTGGTAATAGGGCTTAGCCTCGCCCTGGCGGTCCATGAGCTGCAGCACCCTGCGGTCGATGCGCAGGTCGTCGAAATAGCGGCGCAGCTCTCCCTGGGTGAAGCCATGACGTTCTCTCAGATCGCGAAAGAGGTCTTCATAGAGGGAACTGGTGGTATCGATGGGCTGGTTGTCGGTAACCAGGTCGGCGGCGAGCACGCCTTTTTCGGGAGCTGCGGCGAGCGCTGTCGAGAAAGACGGACAGAAGAGGGACACGCAGAGAATGACGAGAATGGGGATGGCGCCCAGTGAAGAGGTGGAGCCTTCCCGTGGCCTCGCGGCGAAGTGGTGATGGTTCATTGTTCTGGCTAGGTGATCATCGAGGGGAACCGAGTAGGGCAATGGCTTCGCCCCTGCGGTGGCCCCCTCCGCCTTTGCCGTCGCGTTCTAGTCACTGCCACCATGGGGCGACAGGGCAGTCGAGGCGGCGAAGGCGTTAGCGGCGCCCCTTCCCTCAGTTGAGGGGCATTCCGAACGGCGTGCCGATATTGGCGAGATTGAAGAACACTACATAGGTGGTGTCCGCCGGGGTGTATTGGGTTTCGAAAGTCAGGGACCAGCACTTGGCCATATAGGTGAGGAAGCCGTTGGCCTTGATGGTCTCGTCCTGGGAGATGCTGTGCTCGATGGTGCCACCGGCGAGCCAGCTGGCAAAAAGAGGCAGCGGCGAGCGGAAGCTGGCGTTGATCTGCTCGATTTCATAGCCTAGCGCTGGAGTGGTAAAATCCCCCAGTTCGGTATAACTCTTGTCCTTGAAGCTGTAGTCGACGCCGAACTGGTCGCCGCGGCTGTTGCGGACCTGGCCGCCGAAGCTGTGGGTGGTGATGATGTTCTCGTAGACGTCGTAGGCGGTCTTGTAAAGTAATCGTGTCGAAGCGAAGGGTGACCACCCCAGCTTGCCATAGACCGCCGACAGCGGCTCTTCGTCGGGTTCGGTGCGCAGATCCCAGGCCTGCTCGATACGCAGCGAGGCGGCGTCCCAGGAGGCGGTGCGCTTCATGTCGGCCGTGGAAAGGGGGTTGAAGAAGTTGTCGACGCCGTAGATGATGCGTTGCGGCCGATGATCTGGTCGACGTCATCCCATTTGGGCAGGGTTATCTGGTCGACGCCTGGGATGTGCTCGTACTTGACGAAGGGGCGCACCTGATGGGTGAAACCATTCAGCTCGCCCTCGCCGGTGGAGAAATCGCGCTCCAGGGTAGTAGCCACCTCGACCTTGTATTCCGGTAGGACACGGTTTTGCGCCTGATCCTCCTCCCAGATCGCATCGCCATAGGGCTCCACATAGTAGAAAGTCTCGCGCAGCGAAACCTGGGCGAGGGTCTCCAGGTAGGGGCTGATGGGGATCGGTGCCGAGATGGCCGGTTTGAGGTCGACACGGTGGCCGCCGATGCCGTCCTCCCGCCAGTAATTGACGTAGGAGGTGTTCCAGTCGAGATAGTAGTTGGTCTCACCGAAGGGCAGGGCCCCGGAGAAGCCGACGCTGGGCAGTTTCCACAGGGGGGTGTTGCTGTCGCTGGCGTTGGTGTTGGTTTCGTTGATGGCGAGGAGATTGGCCTCCAGGGACATGCCCTTGAAGCTGCGCAAGGTCTTGAGGGAGTTTTGGCGGTTGAGCTCGGTCTGGTTCTGGAAGCTGCGGCCGAAGGTTTCGAAATAGCTGTCGTAGCTCTTGCGATAACCGGAGGGGCCGGAGTTGAATTCGTTGAGGTAGTCCTGATCGGAGACGATGTCGATGTCGAGCCTGGTCTGCCACACATCGGCAAAGGTGTGATTGGCCTTGCCGCGGATCCAATAGCGGTCGTTGTTGTCGTGGGTATAGCCGGTTTCCTGGTAGTAGTCTGTTTCCGAGGGGTCGGAGAGTTCGTCGTCGAGGAAGGTGGCGGAAAAGGTCCCCTTGTTGGTAGAGCTCGACATGTAGCGGAAATCGGCCCCAGGCATGAAGCCCCGCTTCATCCTGTACTCGGGGTAGAAGGTTGCGTCGACTGAATCGGAGATATTGAGGAAGAATGGGACGTTAAGCCCGAATCCGTCGAGGGAGGAACTGGAGATATAGGGGAAGAGGAAGCCGCTCTGGCGTGTGTTCTTTGCCGGCAGGATCATGTAGGGGCTATAAAAGACCGGAACGTCCTTGATGTTGAAGCGGGCGTGAGTGAGCACGGCGTAACCGCCCTGGCGGACTTCGGTGTTGGCGGCTGAGAAGCTCCATGGGGGGGTCTCGCCGTCGTCGAGCTTGCAGGTGATCACCCAGCCATCGCCGATGCGATAGGTGTCGAAGCCGGTCTTTTCGACGGACTTGCCCTCGAGGTGCAGGGAGAGCTCCTTGCGCAGAATGGTGGCGTCGGTGAACTTGCCCGTCTCTTTGGGCAGGCTGACGGTAGCCTCGCGGGCGAAGAGTTCTTCCTCGTTGGTGACTATGTGCACGTTGCCTTTGGCCTTGATCGACTCCAGCTCGACATCGTAGACCATCCAGTCGGCCTTGATGGTGACCGTGGTCTGGTACTGGGGAGCGGCCTGGCGCTCTACCTGTTCGGCGCGAGGCGCTTCGGGCTTCTGTTTTTCTTCGAGGAGCTCGGCCCAGGAAGAGACTTTCTGGTCTCGCGTCGTCCTTGGTGTCACCTTCTGGTTTTTTTCCAGGACGACGCTGCCCTGGGCGACGATGCTGTCCGGGTTTTCATAGCGGATCACCTTGTCGGCCGAGATGTTCCATTTTTCCGTGGCCACCTTCTCGGCCCAGGCGAGCTGTGTGCCGCCGGTCATGTTGACGAGGATGGCCAGGGCCACGAGACGCGAGCCGCAGAGGAGTGGAAAACGAAGGTACACGAGAGGCTCCTGAGGAGATGGTTGGAGAGCAGCACCGTTATGGGCCGGCGCTGCCGCCGGGGAGTCCTGCTGGTGGCATGCCCCCCTATCCGTCGGCTTCCCCGGATTGACGGGGAGGCGGCAATTCGCTGTAAAATCCATTGGAATGGGAAATGTACCGGTTCGTATCAGACACTGTCAAGTTTAAAGTCTTCTCGGCCCGGCAGGGCGCAGAGTTCCGTCAAGGAGGCGCTGGAGTTCGGCTCCTTGTGGTAGTCCGGCAAATTGTAATTGTGTTTCGCTGCAAGAGACAGTACTAGTGTCGCTGGGAATTCGCCGCAGGAGGCTTGCAATGAAAATTGGCCGATCCTGCGGTGGACGGGCGACGGCCGAATGCGGGTTCCGCATGGCACTCGTCGACCTGCGAAATGGAGGTGCACGTCCCGCAAGTTTTCACGTTTCCGGTCTGTCTCCCCTCGTTCATGGGGCGGGTTGTTCTGCAACGCCGCCCACCTCGGATCGGATGTCCTTGCCGCATGTGCATCGATACTCACATGACGTGGTCTGCAAAAGCAGAACGCGTCCTCACAAATATGGGCCGGCGCCTCGGCAGTTTCCGGTGCCCCGGTGAAGAGGTGTGTCATGGCGGATGAAACCACAGACGAAAAAGAGAGCAAAGTTGTACAACTGAAAGCGACCACCGGAGCCTGGTGGAAGAGTACCTCCGCCGCCGAGGCACAGGGCGGCGGGGAAGGCAGTGAAGGCGGCGAAGAGGCCGCCCCGGCGAAAAAGACCGCCTCACGTGGTGGCGGCAGGTCGAGACGTGCTGGTGCAAAGAAGGATAAGGTGCCGGTGGTGGAGTCCTCCGTGGAAGAGGTGGAGACCTCGGCGGAGGAAAAGGCGCCTGGGACAGGGGATGAGGCAGGCCCAGTCACCGACAAGCCGAAACGGTCGTCACGACGAGGCCGAAAGAAACCGAAAGCCGAGCTTCCCGCTTCCGAGGCGCGACCGGGCCAGGCCGTAGGGGAGGGCGCCGCCAACGTGGAGGAGCCTGCCGTTCACGGTGGCATGGCTTCGGGCGAAGAAGACGCATTCAGTGGCAACGACGACGCTTTTTCGATAACTCTTGGGAGCGATAGCGACCCCGCCGTCGACACTGGCTCCGACAGGGGCGATCAACAGTCTTCGGGGGAAGAAGAGAAGGGTGCCGAGCCGCGTCGCGCCAAGAGCGGGCGCAGCCGGCGTGGCAGGCGTGGCAAGAAGAACAAGGTTGCCGAAGCCGGCGGACTTCCCCAGGAGGACCAGGGCGTCGCGACGCCGGGTGAGACTCCGGAAGAAGTCGAAGTCCCCATGCGGCGCGGTTTCGACGATGCCGAGGGAGACGATTATGGCGACTACGGCGACGACGACTTCCGTGATGGCGACGACGAGAACGACGACGAGGAGATAGAGCTGCCCGCCGAACCGGTCAAGCGGGTCTGCAAGCTGCTCATCAACGCCGAAGAACCGGAAGAGTGCCGCCTCGCGCTCCTCGAGGATGGCCGGCTGGAGTCGATCCATGTCTCCACCGTGGCGAGAACGCAGACCAAGAACAATATCTATAAAGCGCGGGTGGTGGCCATCGAACCCAGCCTGCAGGCCGCGTTCATCGACTACGGCACCGAGAAGAACGGCTTTCTTCCCTTCAGTGAGATCCATCCCGAGTACTACAAACAGGAGGTGAGCGCCGAGGTGCGCCATCTCATCGAGACGCACCAATGGAAGAAGCTGAGCATCGTCGACGTTCTTGAAAAGGGCCAGGAGGTTCTTGCCCAGGTAGTCAAGGAAGAGGTGGGCAAGAAGGGCGCCAACATGACCACCTATTTGTCCATCCCGGGACGCTGCGTGGTGCTGATGCCAGGTTCCGATTCCTCAGGGATCTCGCGTAAGATTTCCGGGGAGGAACGCCGCTCGCAACTGCGCGATGTGATGAACTCCATCGACCTGCCCGAGGGCATCGGCTGGATCGTGCGTACTGCCAGTGTCGATATCACCGAAGAACTCCTCTCGCGTGATGTCAAGTATCTCCTTTCGCTGTGGGAAGAAATCAAGCGCAAGGGCCAGGAGATGAAGGGTGTTGGCCCGGTTTACGAGGACCAGGAGAGTGTGCTGCGTTTTCTCCGTGAGCATTTCGATCCCTGTATCCAGGAAATTCTCGTCGATGACCGCACTGCGCTGGAGCAGGTCAAGAAGTTCGTCGAGATGCTGCCCGAACAGCAGCGCAAGGTAAAGGTGCGCCTGCATCAGGGGGCGCGGCCGATTTTCAATCAGTATAGCGTCGAAGATCAGATCGAATCCATCTACCAGCCGCAGGTCCCCCTGCCTTCCGGCGGGTCCATCGTCATCAACCCCACCGAGGCCCTGGTGGCCATCGACGTCAACTCTGGCTCGACTTCACGGGGTAAGAACTTCGAGGCCTCGATCTTTCAGGCCAATATCGAGGCGGCAGCCGAGCTGGCGCGTCAACTGCGACTGCGCGACCTCGGCGGGCTGATCGTCGTTGACTTCATCGATATGCGCAACCGCAAGCACATCATGGCGGTGGAACGCAAAGTCAAGGAGTCGATGAGGAAGGACAAGGCCAAGGTCGACTTCAGTCGCATCTCGAAGTTCGGCCTGATGCAGATCTCGCGGCAGAAGCTGGGCGCTCCCATCGAAGCTGGCAACTACCGCCGCTGCGAGCACTGCAAGGGCCGTGGCACGGTCAAGTCGGTGGAGACCTTGGCGCTCTATTACTTGCGGCGCATCCAGACCGGGGCGAGCCGCAAGGGGGTGGCTCGCATCGAGGCCCAACTGCCCCTCGAGGTGGCCTCGTATCTGCTCAACAACAAGCGGACCGAACTGCATGAGATGGAAAAACGTTACGATCTCGATGTGGTCATTGTCACCCGCCCCGAGATGAAGCCAATGGACCATGACCTGATTTTTCACAAAGCCGAAAAAGAGGGCAAAGATAAAAAACAGGCTTGAGTTGAACTGAGAACTGCGGTATATAGGGTCTCTCCATGCACCAGTAGCTCAGCTGGATAGAGTATCTGACTACGAATCAGGGGGTCACAGGTTCGAATCCTGTCTGGTGTACCATAAATGAATAGGGCGGTTGCAGCGGTCTTGGCTGCAACCGCCTTTTCGTTTTCTGGCGGGAAAATTTCTGCTGTTCTGCAAGGGAAAAAGGGGCGGGCAGAGGTGGCAGCTTCATGGTCGCTGCCGTAGACTGACGCGGAATGTGGCCTTTCTTCCGCTGGCGTGCGCCCGTGAGGGGGTTATCTGATCAACCTGGTGTAGCGCTTGATCTGGCCAATGCTGTTTCGACGCTTGCAACTGGGGCGACCGAACAGCCGTATGAACTGACTTCGTAGAGCTGACAAGAGCATTTTGGCTGAAGAGTTTTTGTCTTTGCTTTTCATGGGTCACAGTCTGTGGGTGGAAGGAAGTCGTCTGGCGCTGAAATGACGTATATGCTACCTGCTGATGAAAGAGCAGGTACCTGGTTGGAGGTCCTCCGCCAGCCAATAGCTCGCTGAATTGCCTTCTCTACGCCACTTGGGGGAAGATATGACATCTTTCGCTGCGCCGCAAAAGGTTCTTGGCGAAGCTGCGATACAGCCTAATGCCCCCGGGGGAGACCTCGTTTTTTCACCCGGTTCAATCGAAACGCCTCCTTATCGTGCATCGCCCAGTGGGAAAATCCAGTGCCGCCACCGAGACCCACACGTTGACCAGGGTAAAAGGCTGGAATGTAAAAAGCTCGAGCGGTTCCTCAGGTCAATGAGAGGCAAAATTCTGCAGGTTGCTGGATCGAGAGCCTCAGCAACTCCGCCTTGATGTTTCCCACCGGTTTTTTCAGAATCGGCAGTTTCCGGCAGAGATGTAAGCCTTGCCTGGAAGTAAATCTCCATAGGAATTCAAAAAAAAATTCCCCTTTTCAAGTTTTCAGTGCAGGCCATGCTTGAGCTGCTTGCCGACGTTCCAGCAGTTGGCGACAGCCTCGCCCAGGCTCCAATATTGCTTGCTGGCCATGTCAAAGAGCAGTGGCCGCAACCTGGAGATGTCGACTTTTCCATCGGCGAGAACCTCGGCAGCGGCATGGGTCTGCACTATCTCGCCGATGAAGACATCGTGGCTTGGATAATCAATGACCTGGTCGAGCCGGCATTCCATACACACCGGGCATTGGGCGATCATCGGCGCCGAACGAAGCTCACCGTAAAAGATATCGAAGAGTGACGATTTGTCGGTCTTTTTGCCGGTCATGATGCCGCAGTAGTCAGTTTCGACAACCAGGTCCACCGAGGGAAGGCAGACGCTGAAGGCGCGGTTTTCGTGGATCCCTGCATTGGTGTAATGAATTTTTCCCAGACCAATGGAGATATGGGTATGGGTCATGATGCCGATATGGGCGACGGTGATGAAGTTAGGTTTTCCGTTGACGGTGGCGCCAACCAGCACGGTGGGCGTCGGGTAAAGGGCGTTGATTGGGCCGAGTTCCTGTCTCATGGCTTTTCCCCTTGCATATCCTGGCATGGTGGTTCAGCGGATGAAGTTCGTGTAGATCTTGCCTTCCCGTTCCGGTTCCGGCACGGTGACGCGGCCATGCTCGACCAGCTTCAGCAGCCAGGCGAGGTTGCGGCCCAGGGTACGCATGATCTGCTTGCCTTCCTCGTCCTGG
>JANJUM010000131.1 GCA_024710585.1 Desulforhopalus sp. | reverse complement strand
GAGGAGTGGCCGCCGTTTCGCATCAACGACCCAGGGCGGGAAAGCGGCTTTCGCGGCATCGATATCGACGTGGTCGCCGTCATGGAAGAGCGGCTCGGGGTGAAGATCCGCATCGAGCGCCACCCCTGGGCCCGCGCTCTGGAGATGATGCGCAGCGGCCAGGTCGATCTCCTCAGTGGCGTCGCCCGCACCGCGGAGCGTGAAGCCTTCATGCACTATGTTGGCACCAGCTACTGCGCCGTCCGCCCCCGTTTCTTCACCACCGCAGGCAGGGGCAAAGAGATCGCCATCTATGAGCATCTTCGTGGCAAGACCATCGGCTATTCCCTGCATTCCGCCTATTTCGAGCCCTTCGACTCGGACGTGGACCTCGACAAGAAAGGCCTCTCCACCGAGACCCAGCTGCTCCAGGCGCTGGCCTTGAAGCGCCTCGACCTGATCATCGGCACCGAACCGAACCTGTCCTACGACATCGCCCGATTGGGGCTGGCTGGCGCGGTCGAGCCGACCTCCTACCAGCCGACGCGGCAAACCGACCTCTTCTTCGCCTTCTCGCGCAAGTCGCCGCATCTCGACCTCGCCGGCCGGGTTGAGGAGGTTCTCGCCGGCCTGGTCCAGGAGGGTGTCGTCGGCGGCATCGTCGCCACCTACACCGCGGTGCCCTGAACATGGCCCTCGGCGCCCCCAGGACCCTCCTCGGGGAGGTGCAGGCGCTGATCGTCGCCGTCTCTCTGGCGATCATGGCGCTGGTAGCGGTGGCCGCCACCGTGCTCATTTCCGAGTCGCTGCTGAATGAGTTGCGCCACGAGGCGGCGGCCACCGCCGACGACCTGGCCTCGCTTCTCGAATACCCGCTCTACAATGTCGACCACGAGACGGCGGTACGCATCGCCGAGACCTTTCTCGCCTCGGAGAAGATCGTCGGCATTTCGCTTTCCTCCACCGCCGGCGGCATCCTCCTCGAGAAATCCCTGGGTGCCCCTTCCTCGCGGATCAGGCCGATCTCGCGCACCATAGAAGCGAAGGGCATGGAACTCGGCGCCTTCACCATCACCTTCAGCCATGAGGCCGTCAGGGCCAGCCAAAGGCTCGGTTTTCTCGTCGCGCTGGCGGTCTGCCTGGCGGTGCTGGTCGCCAACGTGATTGTCAGCCGTCTTGTCGGCCGCCGTGTGCAGCGGCCCTTCTACGAGTTCTTTCGCACCATGGAGACGGTGGCCGCCGGGCACTACACCACGGTCATCCCGCTGACACGCTATGCCGATGTCAATCGGCTCATCTCCCACTTCAACGACATGGTCGGGCATATCGCCGCCAAGAGCGACGAGCAGCGGCGCACCGAGCACAAGCTCGCCGCCGAGCGGCAGTTCCTCGTCGATATCATCGACTTCCTTCCCGACGCCACCTTTATCGTCGACACCGGGCGGCGCGTGGTCATCTGGAACAGGGCGGCGGAGGAGCTCACCGGCGTCGGTCGGGAGGCGATCATCGGCAAAGGCGAGTATATCTATGCCGAGCCCTTTTTCGGGGAACGGCGGCCGATCCTCATCGACCTGCTCGATCAACCCGACGCCCGCTGCGAGGCGACCTATCTCTCCGTGCACCGGCAGCACCAGGCGATCTACGCCGAATCTTTCGCCCCGAAGCTCCATCAGGGGCGGGGCGCCTATCTCTGGGGGGTGGCGGCGCCGATCTACAACCGCAGCGGGGAACGCATTGGGGCCATCGAGATGATCCGCGACGTCTCCGACCTCAAGAGCGCCGAGACGGAGAAGGAGCGGCTGCGCGAGATGCTTCTGCAGGCCCAGAAAATGGAGTCGGTGGGACGCCTCGCCGGGGGCATTGCCCACGACTTCAACAATATGCTGACGGTCATCCTCGGCATGGTGCAGCTCACTCTGATGAAGCTGCCTCCCCATGACCCCATGGCGAACCGCCTGCGCGTCGTCGAGGAGACCACCCTGCGCTCGGCGAGCCTGGTCGGCCAGCTCCTCGCTTTCGCCCGCAAGCAGAACATCGCCCCGCAGACTGTCGACCTGGACAAGGCGGTGGAGGAGATGCTGCCCATGCTGCGCCGTCTCATCGGCGAGCATATCGCCATCGAGTGGCGAGGCGGGGCGGGAGTCTGGGCCCTGTGGATCGACCCCAGCCAGCTCGACCAGCTGCTCATCAACCTTTGCGTCAACGCCCGCGACGCCATCGGCGCCTCGGGCACTATCACCATCGAGACCTGCAACGTCGCTGTCGACGCCTCCGCCTGCCGCCATATCGCCGAGAGCCAGCCGGGAGAGTATGTGGCGCTGACGGTCAGCGACAACGGCTGTGGCATGGACGAGGCCACCATCGCGCAGATCTACGAGCCCTTTTTCACCACCAAGGAGCCTGGCAAGGGCACCGGCATGGGGCTGGCGACGGTCTATGGGGTCATGCGGCAGAATGGTGGCTTCATCGACGTGCACAGCGCGCCGGGCCAAGGGACTACCTTCAGGCTCTATTTCCCGCGCGGTGGCGGCGAGGCGGATGGCGTGGCGGCCGGTGCAGGCGGCGGTGCCCTGCAGGGGCAGGGCGAGAGAATTCTTCTCGTCGAGGACGACGCCGGCCTGCTCGCCCTCGCCCGGGAGATCCTCGATACCATGGGCTACGAGGTGATCCCCACCCAGTCGCCTGGCGAGGCCATCGCCCTCGTCGGCAGTGGCCGGGAGAGGTTCGACCTGCTCATCACCGACGTGGTCATGCCGGAGATGAACGGCCGGGAGCTGGAGCGGCGGCTGAAGGACCTCGACCCCGGTCTGCGCAGCCTCTTCGTCTCCGGCTATACCGCCGATGTCATCGCCCGGCATGGCGTCATCGACCAGGATGTCTGTTTTCTCCAGAAACCTTTTACCCTCGAGTCCCT
>JANJUM010000152.1 GCA_024710585.1 Desulforhopalus sp. | reverse complement strand
ATGGCTGCACGGGGGGCCAGCGCCATGGGCAGCCGCGGCAGGTCGAGGAGGCGGCGCAGATCGTCGACGGCGGCCAGCTCGCCGGGGTCGTTGACCGCCACCAGGCCCGCCCCGGCGGAGAGCACCGGCACCATGCAGTGGGCCTTGAGAAAACCGATGGCCACCCGCCCGGTAAAGGCTAGGTCCATCTCCGCCGGCAGGGCCGGCAAAACTTCGAGGGCGAAGTGGCGGCCCAAGACACGCAGCAGGGCCGCCTCGTCGATCTCGCCCCGCTCGCGCAGCAGCTGACCGAGGCGCCACGGGCTCTGCCCCCCTTCGGTCAGGGCGGCTTCCACCGCCCCGGGGCTGACGCCCTCTTCCAGCAGCAGCTCGGCCAGCGACCTCATCGCTGTCCCCCTTCCTCCACCCGGTCTTTCCGCTCCTTCACCTCGAGACGCTCGATGGCCTCGCGGGCGAGCTGCAGCAGCGAGGCGCCGCGCTTGCCCTTCTCGCTGGCCTCTCCGGCCACCGCCGCCGAGCCGGAGGCGATCACCGTGCGATACATCTCCAGTGCCTGGCGCGGCTTGCTCTCTTTTTCGAGGATCGCCCCCATGTTCATCAGGGCGAAGGAGTTTCCCGGCTCGACGGCGAGGACGGCGGCGAAGTGCTCCCTGGCGGCGGCGAGATCGCCGGCCTGCAGCCTCTCGTAGCCATCGGCGAGACGACGCTGCAGCTGCTCCCCCTGGCCTGCCGCCGCGGTCTTCTCCGCGCCTCCGGCGAGCATCGCCTGACGCTCGGCGGTCACCGTCGCCAGTTCGGAGGGGTTGCGAACGATACGCGGGGTGATGAAGATGAACATATTGGTCTTGGCGCTGCTGCTGCTCTTCGTCTTGAACAGCCAGCCAAGGCCGGGGATGTCGCCGAGCACGGGGATCTTCCACTCGTTCTCGGACGAGTCGTGGCCGATGATGCCGCCGATGACCACGGTATCGCTGTCGTTGAGCACCACCGTCGTCGAGGCGGTGCGCTTGTAGGTGGTCGGGGTGTCGGCGCTGTTTTCCTTGATACGCACCACCTCGGTGGCCACCTCGAGGCGGAGGCTGCCGCCCTGGTTGATATGGGGGACGATGGACAGCCTCGTAGCCACGTCCTTGTATTCATACTGGGTGTAGTCCTGTTCGCTGGCCGAAGTGTTGCGGCTGGTAATGTAAGGCACGTTCTCACCCACCGAGATCTCGGCCTTCTTGTTGTCGGTGGTGAGGATCTGCGGGGTGGAGATGATGTTGATGTCGGTGTCGGACTTGTAGGCGCGGAGGATCGCGGCGATGTTGGGGAAAGTGACGCTGCCGATACGGATGCCCTGCTTGATCACACCGAGGGCGAGGCCGGCTGGCAGGGTCGGCGTCTCGCTGCTCAGGGCGGCTATCTGGTCGTAGGCGGTGCCGGCAAAACCGCCGACCACCGCGCCATCACCGCCGGAGAAGGCCCCACCGCCCTGCCACTGCACGCCGACGTCGAAGCTCTTGTCGGTGTCCACCTCGAGGATGAGCGCCTCGAGATAGACCATGCGCCGCGGGATGTCGAGCTTCTTGATGACCTCTTCGAGCATGGCGTAGTCGTCGCGGTCGGCTGTGATCACCAAGGAGTTGGTCTCCTCGTCCGGCTGAATGCGCACCTTGGCGGAGAGGGCGCGGTCGCGGGCCTTGCCCGCCTCCTCGGCGGCGCCGCCCTCCTCGGGCAGGCTGCTCAGCACCTTGGCAAGCTCGACGGCGGTGGCGTTCTGCAGGTAATAGACATGGATGTTGCCCTCGTTTTTCGCCATCTCCCCGTCGAGGGTGGCGACGAGTTCGCGGATGCGGCGCATGTCCCCCGGCGCGGCGAGGACCACCAGGGCGTTGATGCGCTCGTAGGGCACGACGCGGACGACGGTGCCGGCCTCTTCGGGCTTCTTCCCCGCCGCCTCGCGCCCGTAGATGGTGGCGAAGACCTTACCCATGGCCTCGGCCGAGCCGTTGGCGAGGGGGATCACCGCCACCTCCTCGCGCCGCGCCGGGACGTCGAGAGCGGCGACGATGTCGAGCAGCTTCTTGATGTTGGAGCGGGTCTCGGTGAGGATCAGCTTGCCGGAGGGATCGTGGGCGACGACCACCGCGCTCTGCGCCACCAGAGGGGCGAGGAGCTTCTTCATCTCCTCGGGGGTGGTGTGCTTCAAGGCCACCAGCTGGGTGACGATGCGATCGCCGGGACGATTCCGGTCACCATCGCCGAACATCTCGACAAGCTGCGACCGCGCCCGCGCCGCCGGCAGGATCTTGGTCACCAGGCCGCTCTCCACCACGGTAAAGCCGTAGACCTCGAGGACCGACTCGAAGACCCGGTAGGCCTCGTCCACCCCGACCCTGGTCGGCGAGACGATGGTGACGTTGCCCTGCACCGCCTTGTCGACGACGAAGTTCTTCCCCGTGGCCTCGCTGATATAGCGGATCAGCAGGTGGATATCGACGTTGTCGAAGTCGATGGCGATCAGTTCCTGCCGTGTCCCTTCACCCCGCCCCGCCAGCTCCGCCGCGGCAAGCGGCCGCGGCAGCTCCACGGCGGCGGCCACGGACCACCTCGCGGCGGCGCAACACACCGCCAACCCTATGCATAGTCCAACCAGCCTGTTCATATCCTTTTCTCTCTTGCCTTGTTGAGCATGGTCACCGCTCCTCCTGGCCGCGTACGGCGCGCTGCAGGCGGAAGCTGCGTGTGGCCTCGCCGGCAGCGCCTCGATCCTGGCCAGTCGCCTCAGGGGCGGCGTCCTGGTCCGCACCCGCTGCGCCTGCCTCGAGGCCTCTTTCGGGGGCTATCTTTTGGCCCGCTTCACCGCCCTCCATCTCGCCACCCTTGACGGCGGCGCGGTGGCGGGCAGCCTCGCGCAGGTCAAAGACCTCGCGCCGCCCACCGATAGCCAGGGTTGCCCGGCCGCGGCCGACATCCTCGAGCATCGCCCCGCCCACCCGCTCGCCCCTGCGGTAGAGCTGCTGCCGGCCGGTCTTCGTATCAAGAAAGATGGCGCGGCCGGGGCCAGAGCTCTCGTCAACCGTGCCCATCAGCACCAGGTTGGCGAGGGATGCGGCTCGCTCCCCGGCCACCGCCATGCCAGCTGCCTCGCGTCCGGGCAGCGCCGCGGCGAAAAGGTTGCGGGCGATGATGGCCTCCGGGCCAGCTGCCGGCCGCTCCTGCCGCCCGGCCATCGCGGCAGCGGGTAAGGTCGGATGTGCCCTCTCGGTGGGGGCGACCGTCAGCAGTCGCACGACGGCGACACGGCTGGCTTCGACGAAGACGACGCAGCCGAGGGTGATGAGAACCAGGGGGAGCACGATGGAGAGTCGTTTGGCCATGGCTTGCTCACGGATCGAAACGAAAAAAGGGGGCAGCGACGGTGCCCGTCACCGTAAAGGGCAGGCCGCCCTCATGGCTGGTGAGGAGCAGCTCCAGCCCTTGGCGCTCCTCCTCCGCCACTCTGGCCAGCAGGCCCTGGCCTGGCTGCACCCGGCCGCCAAGCTGCACCTGACCGCTGAAGATATCCCCGCCCTTCTGCCACCACCCGGCAAAGTCGGCCTGCAGGTCGGCGCCGCGCAACCTCCCCGAAGCGATGTCGATCCTGCCCCTGGCGAGGCGCAGCTCGCAGCTGAGCTGCCCGACATCCAGCCTCTGCAAGGAGAACAGCGGCGAAAGCAGCGCGATACTGCCATCGCGAAGGCTGACCTCGCCCCGGCCAAGGAGCCCGCCCTCTGCCGTGGCCGACGCCGGGCTGAAGTTCAGCTCGCCCCAGGCGTCGAGACGGCCGTTCACTTTCCTTCCGCCAGGGAGAAACTCGCCCGGGAAGAGGGCGGCATCGACCTTCTCCAGGCGCAGGTCGCGTCCCTCGAGGCCCGCCCCGGAGCCAAGGCGCAACCGCCCCTGCAAGGTTCCCCCGTATATGGCGGCGGTCACCGCCACCTCTCCGGGCGGGACCAGCGAGCTGAGGCTGGCGCTAAGCTTGTCGAGACGCACGCGTGGTCCCTGCCCCTCGGCCAGGGTCACCTCCAGCCCCTCCGCGGCAAGTGTCAGCGGGAACCGGTAGGAGAGGCCGAGGATGCGCCAGGAACTGCCCGGCACCAGGGCCGCCAGCCGCCCCTCGCCATAGCGGCGCAATTCCTCGCCGGGGAAACGCAGCACGATCAGCAGGAGGAGCAAGGCCAGGGCATAGAGCATGTACCCAAATATGCGGAACGGTTTGCCTGGCATGGTCGTCATGGGGCCTTCTCGAAGGTGGCCACCTGCAGGCTGGCGTCGAGCAGCCCGCTGCCGCGGCCCTCCTCGATGACCATGCGGCGGATGAATACGGCGTCCCGCTCCGACTCGACCAGCTTCAGGAAACGGACCAGCGGCTCGAGGCCGATGCCTTCCAGCCTGACCTCGACGGCGACCTCGCCGGTCCCCTGTTGTTCCGGCCGCTGCGCAGACGGCCTGATATAGGCGAGCTGCCGCCGCGCCCCGGCCAGCTCCGCCTGGCGCTCGACAAAAGCAAAAAGCGAGAAGTCGGCCTTGCGGGCGCCAACAGTCGCCCGCACCTGCCCGGCGACCCGCTGCAGGTCGCGGTACTGCCCCTGGAGTTGCACCAGCTGGCTCAACTCCGCCTGCCGCTGGGCCACCGCGCGGGTCAGCGCGGCGTGGCTGCGCCACAAGGGCATGACGACCAGCTCGACGAGCGCGACCCCGGCGAGGAGCGCGGCGCCGAGAAGCACCAGGCTGCGCTCGCGGGGGCTCATCGCCGCCAGGCCCAGCCGCCACAGCCACCCCTGCCGGGTGGTATCCTCTCGCCCCTTACCCATAATCGTCAACGCGCCGGAAAAAGCTTCATCTCGAAACCGACCCGGGGCCCGCGCTCTTCGCGGGTGGCAGCGGCGATGGAAACAGCACTAAAAAGCGGCGACCGCTCCAGGGCGGCGCGCACCGCCTCGACGGTGTTGTAGTCGCCGGTGCTGCCCTTGAGCAGGTACATCTCCCCGTCGGCGGCAAAGCGCGCCACGCGCACCTCGAGCTGCGCCGGGATACGCAGGGAAATCTCGGCAAGGACGTCGACCACCGCCGCCTGGCCGCTCGCTCCACCCCTCGCGCCCGCCGTCTCCAGCTCGCGGATCATCACCTGCAGCTGGCGCACCGGGTCGACCATGCGGCTGCCGGGCGGCGCCGTCTCGGCGAAGGTGGCGGCGAGGCGACGCTGCAGGTCGTCGCGCTGTGCGACCAGCCGGAAGTAGTCGTAGCCAAACAGGCCGGCGGCAACCAGCGCCACCAGCGCCATGGCGAGCACCGCCCAGCCTCGTCGCCCCCCACCCCGCCACAGAGAGGGACGCGGGGCGAACTCCCCGCGACAGAACTCGAGCCGCTGCCCTTCACGGGGGGGGCGCGCCGCCATGGCGAAAAGCCGCCGCAGTCTCGCTTCGCCAAGTTCGCCAGAGATCTCGCCAGGGGCCGCCGCCGCAGGGCAGGGGCGCAGGTGCCACGGGACGGCGGCGGCCAGGGGGCAGTGGCCGTTATGCAAGAGGCTCATCCCTGAGAAGGCCGGATCGGCAAGGGGGCTGGCGAGCACCGTTCGCCGTATCTCGTCCGTCAGCTCGGCCTCTGCCCCGGCGGCAAGCGCCGCTCCGGCAAAGAGGGGGCGTATGCCCGCCACCCTGCCTTCATGGGCAAGGATCAGGGTGAAACGGCCGGCTTCACCGTCGAGGAGGAGGAAATCTCTTTCGCCTCTGGAGAGGAGCGATCGCGCCAGGTCGAAGCCGGCGACGGTTATCGAGGATGGCCTCCAGCCGACCTCGGCCAGGGCCTCGTGGAGTTCCGCGAGCAGCAGCCGTGGCAGCAGCGCCGCCAGCACGGTTACCCCGGGATCGGCCGCGCCCGCCAGGGTGAAGTCGATGAGCAGTTCGTCGATGGCCTGCGGCACCTGCTCGGCAAGCTCCATGGGCAGCACCATGGCGATCTTGCGCGGCTCGGCGAAGGGCAGGGACACGGTGCGGAAGGAAAAGCGCTCCGCCCCCAGGGCGACCAGACAGCGCTCGACAGGGGCCTGACCAAGCCGCCGGCGCAGTTCGGCCAGGCACTGACTCAAGGGGCGCCCGTCGCGCGCCACCACCGCCGCGGCAAGAGGGCGCGGTTGCGGCGCGGCTGGCGCGAACAGGGCCGCGGCCACCGTATCGCCGGCTATCTCCATGCACAACAGGTTTGAATTGCCTCGGGTCATTGCACTTTTCGCAGTCGTAGGCGGAGCTCGCCTCCCTCCCCCCGCTGGGCCACCACCGTCACCCCTCTCGTGGAGACGCGGTGACTGGCGGTGGCGGTGACAAGGAAGTGGTCGCTCGCGGTTTTCAGCAGGTCATCATATAGCACAATATCCCCGGGCCAGCCGCCGATATTTTTATACCAGCGGGGCTCGGCGAGCAGGGAGCGGTGGCGCGGGTCCTGGCGAAAGCCATCGAAGCGGGAGAGCAGGTTCTCGTCGAGGTCGCCGGCCAGGCAGCTCACCAGCAGCCGTGGCGCCGTGTTGATATTGATCCGCCCGTCATCGCCGTACACGGTGAGGTAGTCGGCCAGGGCCTCGGTGCTGGAAGTCCCGTAAAGCAGCACGCGACTCATTCCTCTGACCAGCAGGAGTTCGTCGAGGTCGCCGAGCGGGCCGTTGCGGCATGAATAGGGCCGATCGAGGGCCTGGTAGTATGAGTTCTCCGCCCCCCACTGCTCTTCACGATCGTCAGCATCGAGCCAATCCACCACGGCGTCCACCAGGCGTCGCGCCTCTCCCTCGCCGGCGATGGCGAAACGCCCGCTGGCAAGAAGCCGCAGCAGAACCTCGCGGGCCTGCCGCTGCCGCACCGTCACCCGTCCCCGGGAGGGGGCGTCCTCCCCCCGCGAGGTGGCGACCAGGCTGTTGAGCTGCAGGCGGCCGGAGAGGTCGATGATGTCGAGCTTCACCTCGTCCTCGGCAAAGAGCGTCGACAGCTGCCCCTCGTCCACCGTGGCCCATGGGTCGACCAGGGTGTCGACACGGTCGGTGGCGCCTTCCACGGCGAGGATGGCCAGTCCGACGCGTACCGCCGAATCGGCGGCGACGCCAAGGCGCATGTCGTCGCGAAAGACGGTGGCGGCCACCATGTCGGCGGCGGTGCGGCGCTGCAGATAGAGGGTCAGGCTGACCAGCACCGCCAGCAGCAGCACAGTCAGCAGCAGGGCCATGCCGCGCTGGCCGGCAAGCGGAGCGGCGAGCGAGCGGCGAGCGGCGGCCAGGGCCGATGCGATTGTTCTGCCGGCCATGGCCGTCTACCTCCGCGCCTCGGCGGGCAAGAGGGCGAGAAGGGTGAAGCGCCGCGGCGCCGCCCCCTCGACATCTGCGGCGAAGACCAGCTCCGCCCGCACCGCCCGCGGCAGCAGCCCGTCGTCCTGGCGCCCTTCCCCGCCCCCGCCCGCAGGCCAGGCGCTGGTCATGGTGCCATCGATACGCTGATAGGAAAAACGCAGCTCGCGCACCCCCTTGGCGAGGAGGTGCCGAACTTCGGTCGCCGGCTGCCCGCTGTCCCCCGGCAGCACCAATTGCTCGGTGCGGTAGAGGGTCAGGAGGCCCTCGTCTCCCTCGACCTCGCCACGATAGCCGACGAGCACCGGGCCGCCCGCCGCGACATTGCCCCCGTCGACCTCGAGCGGGGCGCGGCAGAGAAAGAGCACCTCGTCGCGCCGCCCCTTCTCGTACCTTGCCTCGATCCCGTGCAGCGAAGCCTCCGGGCCGAGCACCGCCGCGCCGAGCTCGTCAGCCATCCGGGACAGGAGGGTGGCGCCGCGCGCGATGTCGCGACTATCCCCCTCGACGGCGGCGACGTTGGCCAGGGTGGCGGTATAGGCGCCGTAACCCATGGCCGCCACCAGGGCAAAGATGGCTATGGCGAGGAGCACCTCGAGCAGGGTGAAGCCCGCCGCCGCAGTCGCCCGGCGCTTGTCGTCGCCCGGGGCCCTCATCGCTTCTCCTCGTAGGAGACGAGCCGGTAGGAAGAGGGGGTGCCGCTGCGGGTGACGAGTACCTCGACGCGCTGCACCCGCGCCGAGAGCCCCGGCAGCGGCTCCCGGTCAGCGGGGAAAGCCTCGCCAATCTGCAGCCGCCAGCGATAATCGGCGCGGTCTGGAGCGAAGTCCCCCTCCCCGGCCGATGCCGGCACGAGTCCCGCGCGCAGTTCCGCCAGCTTGTTGGCGGCAAGCAGCGGGGCGAGATAGTCGAAGCTCGTCTCCCCGGCTCGGCCAAGGCTGCGCGCCTGGGAGCCGAGCACCGCCACCATGGCGATGGCGATGACGGCGACGGCGATCATCACCTCGAGCAGGGTGAAGCCGTCCCGGCCGCCCCGCAGCGGCGCGTTGGTGGTGCCCGCGGCCGCGCCCATCAGCCGGCTCCCTTGGTGGCTGAAGAGGGCCTGCCGCCTGGTGTCTTCTCCTCTGCGGGGAGGATCTCCGCCGGAAAAAGGGCGTGCAGACGAAGGCGCAGGACGCGGCCGCCATCGCCCTTCAGCTCGACCGTGGCTGGCGTCACCACCCCACGGCGGCTGATCCCCAGCCTGAGCGGTTCGCCAGACGCCCTGGAGACGGCACCGTCGACGGCGACCTGGAGGCGCACCCCCTCTGCCAGGACGAGGACCGCCGGCCGCTGTCGACCGTCGGCCTGGTCCTGCCTTGCCTCTTCGTGCCAGAGGCGCCCGCTGGCCACGTCGAAGACCAGCAGCCGCGGCTGGCCGCGGCGCAGGGCTTCGCTCTTCGCCGCGGCGACCAAGCCGAGGATACGGGTGGCCGCCCCGTCGAGGGGGTCGGCCAGCGTGGCGTCGCGGACCATCGGCAGGGCCATGGACAGCATGATCGCCACCAGAAGGCATACCACCAGCAGCTCCAGCAGGGTATAGCCACACCGGTTGCCGAGGTGTCCTGCCCGGCCGAAATGGTTGGGGTGGGTCAGTCGATTTGCCAATTGTGGATATCCCTGGCGGCATCCTCGCCGCCGGGCTCCCCGTCGGCGCCGAGGGAGCTCAGGTCGAAGTCCCCGTGCACGCCGGGGGAAAGGTAGACGTAGGGGGCACCCCAGGGGTCGACGGGCACGGCACGCTTCTCCAGGTAACCGCCGGCCCGCCAGCGCGGGGGGATCTTGCCGCTCGCCGGCGCCTCCACCAGGGCCTGCAGCCCCTGATCGGTGGAAGGGTAAAAGCCGTTGTCGAGGCGGTAGGTCTTGAGGGCGGTCTCCAGGGCCTTGATCTGCAAGACCGCCTTGGTGCGCCGTGCCTCCTCGGGGTGGCCCATGAGCTTCGGGCCGATATAGCTGGCGAGGATGCCGATGATCACCAGCACCACCAAGAGCTCGAGCAGGGTAAAGCCGCCGGTCTGGCTGGCCATGGCGGCGTGGGTCGTGTTCCTCATGGGAGCGTCCTTGAAGGGGGAAATGGGCCCCGGGGCCCGGGCTGGGGATTGGCGACGGGCGGCCTCATGCGGGCATCCCCGGAGCGAAGGTGCCGGCCAGACCGGTCCCGCCGAGCATCTGGTTCATTTCGAAGATCGGCAGCAGGATCGATAAGACCACAAAGCCCACCGCCAGTCCCATGATGGCGATCAGCGATGGCTCGAGCAATGCGGCCAGGGCGGTCAGCGCCGTCTCGGCCTCGCGCTCGTAGAAAAGGCCGCTCTTCTCCAGCATGCCCTCGAGGTTGCCGCTGCGCTCGCCGACGGCGATCATCTGGCGCAGGGCTGGAGGGAACCAGGAGGAGTCGGCCAGGGCCACCGCCACCCCGCCCCCCTCGGTAACCCGCGCCATGGCCCGGTCGAGTACTTCGGCGACGAGCGCATTGTCGAGCAGGGCGCGGACGATGGCCAGCGCCGGCAACAGCCCGACGCCACTGTGCAGCAGGCTGGCCAGGGTGGTGGCGAAACGGGCGAGCATCATCTTGTGCAGGAGCGGGCCGATAACCGGCAGGCGGAGGAGCAATGCGTCGCGAAGACGGCGGCCGGCACCTTGGGCGGTGAAACGGCGCCAGGCCCAGACGGAACCTGCCAGGAGGAGCAGCGGCGCCCACCACCAGTGGCGCAGGAACTCGCTGCCGGCAAGCAGCAGCCGCGTCGGCAGCGGCAGAACCGTGGCCGACTCGCGGAAGATGTCGCTGATACCGGGCACGACAAAGAGCAGCAGGAAGACCAGCACCGCCGTGCCGAAAACAGCCATGAACAGGGGGTAGGCAAGGGCGGCGCGAAACCGGCCCTGCAATTCCTCCTGCCGCTCGCGGAACAGGGCGAGCCGCTGCAGGACGAGGTCGAGGTTGCCGGAGGCCTCCCCGGCGCGCACCATATTGATATAGAGGGGCGGCAGGAGTTCCCCCTGCGTCGCCAGGGCGCCGCTGAAGGTGGCCCCCTGGTTGATCTCTGCACGGATGGCGGCGATCAGCCCGCCTAGCGCCCTGCCGGGGTTCTGCTGCAGCAGGGCGTCGAGGGCCTCGACCAGGGGAACGCCGGCTCCGAGCAAAGTGGCGAGCTGCCGCGTCATCGCCGTCAGTTCGCGAGGGGCAAGGCGTCGCCGCCATAGCCCCTGACTACGGGGATGCGCCTGGCCGGCGCTCTCGTCGATGGACACCGCATAGGTGCCCTGGGAGCGCAGCCTGGCACGCGCCTGGGCGGTGCTGGGGGCGTCGACGGTACCCGTGACCCGTCTGCCGCGGGGATCGAGTGCGACGTAATCGTAGACCGGCATCTGTGAGAGGCAAGGGATAAGGATGGTGCAGCCACGGCGGCGCGAGGAACCGGGACCGGGGCGGGGTTTTGCCTTACTTACCCTGTTTGCCCCTTTTCAACAATCACTTTGCGGTCCGGCGAGACTTGGCCAGATTCCCCTTTACAGCGCCCTCATCCCCTTCTATATAGGAACAGTCCCTTGATGGGGCGCGGCATGCCCGCAACTCGGCGAAGAATGCCGTCTCCCCTCGGCACGCGGCGGCAAAGTGCGTCCACGGCGGGTCCTGAGGGACACCATCGCGCTGTCGACACCCCGCCCCAGACCGCGACGCTGCCGCCTGCGGCAGCTGACCACCCCCGGTTGCCGGCCGGAGTCGCAGGGACACCGCCGATCACCGCCTGTCGAAAGGCATCACCCACCCGCAGGCAGGCCAGAACCAGCCGCAAAGCGGCGGCCCGGCCAAGGGGCCAGCCCTGTTCCTCCACCAACATCCGCCATGAATCTTATCGAAAAACTCTTATCCCTCGCCGCGATGCTCTTCGCCATCGCCCTGGTCGCCCTCCTCGTCCTTCTGCCCGAACTGCGCCGCACCGAGACCCTGCTCCCCCTCGCCGGGGTGGGCCTGCTGGTCAATGTCGGCCTGATGGTCATCGTCCTGCGCGATATCTTCCTGCGCCCCTTCCCCCAGCCGACCGACAAATACCTGTGGCTTGCCCTGGTGCTGTTCTGCTGGCCGGCGATCCTTGTCTATCTCTTCCGTCACGGCTTCCGCCGGCGCGGCTGACGTTTGCCGCCCGCGAGCCGCCTCCACCTGCCACCTCCCTGCGGGTCGAGAAGGAACCCATCGTTTGGCCAGCCCGCCTTCCCTGTTGGCGAGGCAAGAGCGGTGGCCTGCCAAGGAGCATCCCCGGCCCGGCCATGGCCTATTATCGGCTGGCTTCCTCTTTAGTTGCTTGACATAAACGTCGAGACACAGTATTTTTCTTCTCTTTTGAATTTCCGCGCATCGGCCTCTTTCCCCGTCCTTTTGGCCGCTTTGCGCTTTTTTCGATACGCGGCGGCAGCATCCGCCCTGACCTGAACCCTTTACAGACCCTTATGTTCGAAAATCTCTCCGACAGGCTGGAAGGAGTATTCAAAAAGCTTCGCGGGCATGGCAAGCTCACCGAAGAAAACATCGGCGAAGCCCTGCGCGAGGTGCGCGGCGCCCTGCTCGAGGCCGATGTCAACTTCAAGGTGGCCAAGGACTTCGTCGCCAGGGTCAGCGAACAAGCGGTCGGCAGAGAAGTTTCCAAGAGCCTGTCTCCGGGGCAGCAGGTCATCAAGATCGTCCATGAGGAGCTGGTCGAGCTGCTCGGCGGCACCGCCCAGCCGATCAAGCTCGACGGCCGCCAGCCGGTGACCATCATGATGGCCGGCCTGCAGGGCTCCGGCAAGACCACCACCGCCGGCAAGCTGGCCAAGATGCTCCGCGACAAGGGCCGCAAGCCCTATCTCGTCCCGGCCGACATCTACCGCCCGGCGGCCATCGAACAGCTGCAGGTCCTCGGCAGCCGCCTCGACATCGCCGTTCATCCGTCGACGGTGCAGACCAAGCCGGTGGACATCTGCAGGCAGGCGCTGCATGAGGCCTCCCTGCACGGCTACGACACGGTCATCTTCGATACCGCCGGTCGCCTGCACGTCGACACGGCGCTGATGGATGAGCTGAAAGAGATCCGCGCCGCGGTGCCGCTCACCGAGATCCTCTTCGTCGCCGACGCCATGACCGGCCAGGACGCGGTCACCGTTGCCGAACGCTTCAACAGCGACCTCGAGTTCACCGGCGTCGTGCTGAGCAAGATGGAAGGCGACGCCCGCGGCGGCGCGGCCCTGTCGATCAAGACCATCACCGGCAAGCCGATCAAATTCGTCGGCATCGGCGAGGGCCTCGACGACCTCGAGGTCTTCCACCCGGAGCGCGTCGCCTCGCGCATCCTCGGCATGGGCGACATCCTCACCCTGATCGAAAAGGCCGAGCAGGTCGTCGACAAGGAAGAGGCCGACAAGATCGCCCGCAAGTTGCGCAAGAACCAGTTCACCCTCGAGGACTTCCTCGAGCAGATCCAGCAGATCAAGAAGATGGGTTCGCTGGAGAAGATCCTCGACATGGTGCCCGGCATCAACAAGCTGCGCCAGATGAAGGACGTCCCCAAGCCGGATCAGCGCGAGCTCACCAAAACCGAGGCGATCATCCGCTCGATGACCGCCCACGAACGCCGCAACCATCTTATCATCAGCCCCAGTCGGCGGATGCGCATCGCCGCCGGATCGGGGACTACCATCGGCGACGTCAACCGCGTCATCAAGAGCTATTCGGAAATGCTCAAGATGATGAAGAAAATCAGCGGCAAGCCCGGCGCCATCGCCGGCGTCAAGCGGCGAAAACTGCCGAAAGGCATGAAGAAGCGATAAGGCATGGCGGGACGCCATGCCCCGTATAGACAACTCACCATCACATCTACCGGAGGACTAACCGGAATGGCAGTACGAATTCGATTGACTCGTCTCGGCAAAAAGAAAAAGCCTTTCTACCGCATCATCGTCGCCAACAGCGAAGCCAAACGCGACGGCAAATTCCTTGACATCGTCGGCACCTACGACCCCTGCAAGGAACCCGCCGCGATTACCTTCGACAACGGCAAGCTGCAGGAGTGGCTCGGCAAGGGCGCACTGCCCACGACCACCGTGCAGAGCCTGATCAAGAAAGCGGCGGCACCGGCCGAGCAGTAAGCGATGGAAGAACTCATTGCCGTCATCGCCAAGGCCCTCGTCGATAACCCCGACGCGGTCAAGGTGACCAGCAAATTCGAGGACGACACCGTCACCTTCGAGCTCGGTGTCGCCCCGGAGGATCTGGGCAAGGTCATCGGCAAGCAAGGTCGAACCGCACGAGCGCTGCGCACCCTGCTCTCGGCGGCGGCGTCCAAGGCCGAGCAGCGATGCCGGCTGGAAATCCTGGAGTAAGCCTGCGGCGACATGGAAGAAGAGTTCCGTTTCCCCGCCGACCGCTACCTGCTGCTCGGCAGGGTGGCCAAGGCCCACGGTCTGCGCGGCGAGGTCAAGCTCTTCCTCTATTCCGGCCAGCCGGAAAATGTCGGCAGATACCGTGAGTTGAGCCTCGTCGATCGGCGGGGGACGATCACGCCGCCACTGGAGATTCTCAGCGTGCGGCTACAGGGCAAGGCAGCCATCGTCCTCTTCGCCACCATCGCCGACCGCAGCGGGGCCGAGAATATCGAGGGCTGCGGCGTGCTGCTCGAAAGAGGCCAGCTGCCGGAGCCTGAGGACGACGAATATTACTGGCATGGCCTGCTCGGCAAGAGGGTGGTCGACCAGGGTGGCACATATATCGGCACCATCAAGAGCCTCTTCGACAACGGCGCCCACGACATCCTCGTGGTTGACAGCCCAAGAGGCGAAGTGCTCATCCCGGTGACCAAGTCCATCGTCGTCGGCGAAAGCGAGACCGAGGTGGTGGTCGATCCGCCACCGGGTCTTCTCGAACTGGGGCAGAAGGACGACTGGCGCTCGCCGCGATGATTTTCGACATCCTCAGCATCTTCCCGGAGTTCTTCTCGTCGCCGCTCGACGAGGGGATTCTCCGCAGGGCGCGGCAAAGAGGGCAGATCGCCATCAACGTGGTCAATATCCGCGACTTTGCCGACGACCCCCAGGCGATGACCGACGACCGCCCCTTCGGCGGCGGCGAAGGCATGGTGATGAAGCCGGAGCCCCTGGCGCTGGCGGTGAAGAGCAGGAAGCGCGACGACTCGACGGTGGTGCTGCTCACCCCCCAGGGACGTCCCTACCAGCAGCGGGTGGTGGAAGAGCTGGCGAAACGGTCGCACCTCATTCTCGTCTGCGGCCGCTACGAAGGTGTCGATGAACGCTTCCGGGCGCTCTATGTCGACGAGGAGATCTCGCTGGGTGACTATATCCTCAGCGGGGGAGAGCTTGCCGCCCTGGCGGTGGTGGACTCGGTGACGCGCATCCTGCCCGGGGTGCTCGGCTGCGAAGCGTCGGCGACCGCCGACACCTTCAGCCGCCCGTTGCTCAAGCACCCCCAGTACACGCGGCCGCGCCTCTTCGAAAGCATGGCGGTGCCGGAGGAGCTGCTCTCCGGCAACCATGAGAAGATCGAGGAGTTCCGCTTCATCGCCTCGGTGCGGCGGACTCTGGAGAGAAGGCCTGAACTCCTGCGCCAGGCGAGTTTTGACCGCCGCGAGACCAAATGGCTCGCCCGTCACCGTCTCCTCGACCGGGTGACCGCGGCAGGAGCGGCGCAAGAGGCATGATGGGCAGCGGCGCGGACAGGCTCCACGTCGTCCTGGTGCACCACCCGGTGGTGGACAAGAACGGCGGAATTATCGGTTCGGCGGTCACCAACCTCGATATCCACGATATCGCCAGGGCCGCCAGGACCTACGGGGTCGCCAGGTACTACCTGGCCACGCCCTACGAAGACCAGCGGCAGCTGGTCGATGAACTGCTGCAGCACTGGCGGCAGGGCCATGGGGCCACCTACAACCCGGCCCGCCGCGAGGCGCTGTCGATTGTCCGCCTGGTCTCGTCGCTGCAGGAGGCCGCCGCTGCCGTGGAAAAGCGCTGCGGTATGCGACCGCTGACCGTCGCCACCAGCGCGCTGACCCGCGAGACGACGTTGAGCTACGCCACCGTGCGCCAGCGGCTGCAGGAAGGCCAGGCGGTGCTGGTGGTCTTCGGCACCGCCCACGGGCTGGCCGCCGAGCTGATGGCGAATACCGACGGCACACTGCCGCCGATAGTTGGCGGCAGCGACTACAACCATCTCTCGGTACGCTCCGCTGCCGCCATCATCCTTGATCGGCTGCTCGGCACGCGACCATGAGGACGTAAAAACAAAGAGGAAACACCAACCCCGATAACCGGGACAGGTTCGCGCCAGGCTAAACGGCCGGCGAACCGACGAGACTCAAACCACATAGAAAAACGTATGAGCAAGATCATCGACAGGATCAATTTGGAGCAGATGCGCCAGGACCACCCCGATTTCCGCCCGGGCGACACCGTCAAGGTCCATATTCGCATCATCGAAGGCAGCAAGGAGCGCGTTCAGGTGTTTCAGGGTGTGGTCACCAGGCGCAAGTACGGCACCATGAACGCCACCTACACCGTGCGCAAGATCTCCCACGGCGTCGGCGTCGAGAAGACCTTCTCCCTGCACAACCCGCGGATCGAGCGCGTCGAGCTGCTCACCAAGGGTCGGGTACGCCGGGCGCGGCTCTACTACCTCCGCGACCTCACCGGCAAGGCTGCCCGTATCCGCGAGCGCGGCCTGCCCCGCTGATCGACGCCCATCGGTACTCTCGCATCCGCGCTCCCGGCTTTTCCCCTGGTTACGCCGGGCACGGATGCGACTGACGCCATTCCATGGCCGTACCGCGTCCAGGCTCGCTTCAAAACCGCAGCCCGAGCCCCGACAGCTTTTCTTTCGAACGCCACGCCTACCGGCGCGGAATCCTCCGCATCGCCGGATGCGACGAGGCCGGACGTGGTCCGCTTGCCGGGCCGGTGGTGGCTGCCGCCGTGGTGCTGCCTCCCGACTGCGACTACACACTTTTTCGCGATTCCAAGATCCTCGCCCCCCGTGTCCGCGAGGAACTGGCCGCCCATCTCGCCGAAATCGGCGCCGCCGTTGGTGTCGGCATCGTCTCCGCCGCCGAGATCGACAGGCTGAATATTCTCCGCGCCTCTTTACACGCCATGCGCCTGGCGGTGGAAGACCTCGGCCCGCCTCTGCCCGACGAACTCCTCGTCGACGGCAAGTTTGCCGTCCCCCTGCCCCTCGCCCAGCAGCCGCTGATCAAGGGGGAAACGAAAAGCGCCTCCATCGCCGCCGCCAGCATCGTCGCCAAAGTCACCCGCGATCGCATCATGGACGAGCTGCACAACCGATATCCGGTCTATAACTTCCTGCGCAACAAGGGCTACCCCACCAAGGAGCACCGCCTCGCCCTTCTCGAACACGGTCCGAGTTTCGAGCATCGCCAAACCTTCCGCGGGGTGCGGGAGCATGGGCGATGACCGCAGGGCCCTCGGCCAGCTCGGCGAAGACCTCGCCGTAGAGGCCCTCGGCCGCAATGGCTACCATATCCTTGCCCGCAATTTCCGCTGCCGCCACGGCGAGATGGATATCATCGCCAGCCATGGCGGCGTCCTCGTCTTCATCGAGGTCAAGACCCGTCGTTCCTGCGGCTATGGCCCTCCCGCCGAGGCGGTCACCTTCGCCAAACAGCAGCGCATGGCCAGGATCGCCCAATTCTATCTGAACCAGGGCAGGCATATCGACCGCGATTGCCGCTTCGATGTGGTCTCGGTCCTCCTGCAGCCAGGCAAAGCGGCGCAGGTCGAGATCATCGCCGCCGCCTTCGAGCTCAGCTGAGCGCCGGGATCGACCGACTGTCCTTCCCTGACGATGACCGTACCTTGCATCTTCAACAATTCGCGTTACACTGTCGCCTATGCATACCATCGCCATCACCATGGGCTGCCCGGTGGGTATCGGCCCGGAAATCGTCGTCCGTCTCTGCGCCCGCCATCGTCTGCCGCCTGAACCCCGACCGTTGATCGTCGGCGACGTCGGCGTGCTGCGTCGAACCGCCGCCCTCCTCGGCGAGGACATCCCCTTCGTCCCCTGGAAGGTCGGCGAGACGCTGCACGAAGGCGAAGTAGCCGTCCATGAGGTGACCAGGCTCGGCGCGGAGGAACTCTCCTGGGGCAAGCCCGACGGTATCACCGGGGCCGCCTCGGCGCGCTACCTGCAGGCGGCATTGCAGCTCATCGCCGCCGGCCAGGCCGACGCGGTCGCCACCTGCCCTATCAACAAGCACTCCTGGCATCAGGCCGGCTACAACTATCCCGGCCATACCGAGATGCTCGCCGCCCTTACCGGCAGCGAGCGCTATGCGATGATGCTCGCCGGCGAACGGCTGCGCGTTGTGCTGGCCACCATCCATCTGCCCCTGCGGCAGGTCGCCAGCACCCTCGCCAAAGACGCCATCGCCAGCCTGCTGACCCTCATCGACTTCTCGCTGCGCCGCGATTTCGCCATCGCCAATCCGCGCATAGGCGTCGCCGGACTCAACCCCCATGCCGGCGAAAACGGGCTCTTCGGCGACGAGGAGGGCCGCCTCATCCTCCCCGCCGTTGCCGAGGCGCAAAAGGGCGGCCTGCTCGTCGAGGGCCCGCTGCCGCCGGACACCATCTTCCATCACGCCGCCGGCGGCCGCTTCGACGCGGTGCTCGCCATGTACCACGACCAGGGGCTGATCCCCTTCAAGCTGTTGCACTTCGCCGACGGCGTCAACGTCACCCTCGGTTTGCCGATCGTGCGCACCTCGGTGGATCACGGCACCGCCTACGATATCGCCGGGCAGGGCCTGGCCAGCGCCGACAGCCTGCTTGCCGCGGTACGGCTGGCGGCGACCATCTGCGCCAACCGCCGCGCCATCCGGGGAGAACTGCCATGAGCGAGGGACGCACAGGCCTGTTGATCGTCTTCGAGGGCACCGACGGAACCGGCAAGACCAGCCAGCGCGACCTCCTCGCCACCGCCCTGGGCGACCGAGGCTACCCGGTGGTGGTAACCAAGGAGCCCACCGACGGCGATTATGGCCGGCAGATCCGCCAGCTCTACCAGGAGCGTCATCGCTATAGCCGGGAGGAGGAACTGCAGCTCTTTCTCGCCGACCGCCGCCAGCATGTCGCCCAGCTGCTGCTGCCGGCGCTGGCCGATGGGCGCATCATCCTCTGCGACCGCTATTTCTACTCCACCGCCGCCTACCAGGGGGCCCTCGGCCTCGACCCCCGGGACATCCTCGCCATGAACGACTTCGCCCCCAGGCCCGATCTGCTGCTGCTCTTTGCGGCCGACCTCGACCTCTGCCTGAAGCGCATCACCGAGGGCCGCGGCGAAGTGCCCAACAGCTTCGAGCAGAGGGACTTCCTGCGTCGCGTCGCAGACATCTACGACACCTTCGCTCTGCCGTTCCTGCGCAGCATCGATGCCGCCAGGCCCATGGCCGAGGTGCACCAGGCGGTGCTCGCAGAGGTCCTGCCGCTGCTGCCGCCGGCGCCACCTCCCCGCCGAGGACACCACTCATGAATCGCTGCCTCGTCCTCTTCGCCCTGCTGCTCGCCTCCTGCGCCACCCCCCCCAGGCCACAGGCCCCCGCGCCAACCGCCGGGGAAGCTGTCGAGTCCGACCTCTCCTGCTCCTATTTCTATTTCCTCTGGGGCTCCCATGCCGAGGTCGGCGGCCGCTACGCCGAGGCCCACGAGGCGTATGAGAAAGCGCTCATCTGCGATCCCGACGTCGCCTATATCCGCGAGAAGATCCCGGTGCTGTTGCTCAAGATGGGCGAGTACGAGAAAGCTGCCTCGTGGCTGCGCCAGGCCCTCGACGAGCATCCCGAGGAGAACAACATTCGTCTCTTTCTCGCCGGCATCTACATCCAGCAGGACAAGATCGACGAGGCCATAGCCCTTTACGTCCAGGCCCTCGGCTGGGAACCGGACAACGAGACCATCCACCTCCGCCTCGGCCTGCTCTACAGCCACCGCCAGCAGCACGACAAGGCCGAGGAGGTCTTTCGTCGCCAGTTGCGCAACAACGGGCAGAGCTATTTCACCCGCCTCGCCCTGGCGCGGCTGCTGCGCCGCACCGGCAAGGGTGCGGATGCCGCTGGCGAGTATGAAAAGGCCCTCGAGCTCAACTGGTCAAGGGAGGTGGCCTATGAAGCCGGCTACATGTATGCCGCCGAGAAGAAATACGACGACGCCCTGCGCCACTTTTCCGCGGTGGTCGACAGCGACCCCTATGACGAACGCGCCGCCCTCGTCAGGGTGCAGACCCTGCTCGAACTCGGCGACAACCCCCGTGCCCTGGAAGAGCTGAAGAACATCGCCGGCTTCAGTAAAAACCGCGACAATATCGAAGTCATCATTGCCAAGGTGCTGCTGCGCATGGAACAGCCCATCGAGGCAAAAACGATACTACGGCGGCTGGCCGGGAAGGAGGAGGGGTCGGAAGCCCGCTACATGCTCGCCCTGCTCGCCTACAAGGAGGCCGACTACGGAGAGGCCCTGACCCACCTTGCCGCCATCGCCTCCGACCGCCCGGAGTTCGAGGAGGCGGTGGTGATGCAGGTGCGCATCCATGGCGAGAAAAGGGAGCCGGAGAAGTCCATCACCCTGCTCCGCAAGCTCATCTCCAAGGAGTCGAGCCGCCGCCCCCTGTTCTACTCCCTGCTGGCCTCCCTCTACCAGGAACGGCACGAGGGGCCCACCGCCCTGTCGCTGATGGAAGCCGGCACCACCCTCTTCGCCGACAATGTCGAGCTGCATTACGACTATGGCATCCTCCTCGACCGCAACGGCATGGAAGAGCAGGCCATGAAGAGAATGGAGAAGGTGCTGCAGCTGCAGCCGGAACATGCCGACGCCCTCAACTTCATCGGCTATACCTGGGCCGACAAGAACATCCGCCTCCACGAGGCGCGGGCCTACATCGAAAAAGCGCTGGCCCTCGATCCGCAAAACGGCTATATCGTCGACAGCCTCGGTTGGGTCTTCTACCGCCTCGGCGACTTCGCCGCGGCGGCCAGGGAGCTGCGCCGCGCCCTGGAACTGGAGGCCGAAGACCCTCATATCCACGATCATCTCGGCGACGCCCTCAACGCCCTGGGCGAGAGCGACGAGGCCAGGAAGCACTACCTGAGGGCGGTGGAGATGTTCACCGATGACAAGAAAAAAGATGCGGTGCAGAAAAAACTCGATGCCCTCGACCGCTGAGGCTGGGGCCACGGGGTGGTGGCTGCCGCTTCTGGCGCTGGCCACGGCCGCCATGCTCGGCGGCTGCGCCGGCCGACCCTGGGGCACAGCCCTCGACGGCGAGCGCCTCGACCAGACCCGCGTGGCGCTTTCCTCCCTCGACAGGGACCACGGCCGATGCGGGCAGAGCCTCGACGGCGACCTCGCCCTTTTCTACAGCGACCCCCTGGGAAAAACCGCCCTGAGCGGCTACCTGCAGTTCTCCCAGCCCGATGCCTACAAGTTCGTCGTCGCCAACCCCCTCGGCCAGACCGTGCTCGCCATCGCCGGCAACCGTCGCGACTACCAGGCGGTCAATGTCTTCGAGCGCCAGTATTCAGAGGGCAGCATGCGTTCCTTCGGCTTGCGCCACGACCTGCCGAAAGAGATCCTCGAAGGCGCCTGGGGCGAGTGGCTCACCGGCACCAGCACGCGCGGTGCCGACGCCATAAGCATGATCAGGGAGGACCGCGAGGGCCGCGGCCTGTGGCTCTCCTACGACCACCGCTCCCCGGAGCCGCCCGGGAAGACCCATTTGCTGTGGCAGCCCGAAAACGGTACGGTGTTGATGGCAGTCGTCGACAACGGCGACGGTGGCACCGTCGCCGAGATCGGCTACGGGCAGCGCCTCGGCGAGGATTTCTGCCATCAGCCCCAGGAAATCCGCATCAGCGGCCTCGATTACGGCGTCGACATCCGTCTGCAGCTCTCCGCGATCCGTTTTCAAAATGACAGGAAAGAGTACCGCCTGCCCATACCGCGGGGCTACCAGCAGCTCTACATGCCCTGACGAGGCCTTTGACGAGAGGGTGACGGGTGGTGCATTCCCGGACGGCGCGCAGGTGTTCCCGACACCATGGCCCGACCGAAGGCCCCGTCAATGACGAGAACTGCGCAGGACTGGTTGGGCAGAATCAGTCGGCCCTGGTTGGCTGCAGTTCGTTGACGATGAGAACGAAGAGGTTGTCGTTCTTGAAGAAGACCTGCTGCAGATCGTAGTCGCGGTTGGGCACGAGGTGCAGTGTGGCGCGGATGCGGCCGGAAGCGCCCTGCCGACCTGTGCTGATGCGTTCGACGTACTTGCCCTTGGCGGCGATCGACGCTTCCACGCCCTTGTCCATGTCCATCGCGGTGAAGTCGCAGAAGACCATGGGAAGATCTTTCTCCACCGCTGAAACCGCCGGGGGATAGAAGCCATTGAGATGAAAGAGCACCATCTCGCCCTTGGCGGAGGAATCATCGAAGGAGACTCCGACGAGACGCGGCTTGGCCTTTTCCTTCGGCTCTGCCGGGGAGGCTTCGGCCACCGGCTTCTCTGCCACGGCCACCGCAGCGTCTTTCTGCGGGGCGAGGGCCTGCGCCTTGACAGCCGCTTCCTGGCTGGCGACGGTCTCGGAAATGGCGGCCGCATCCTGCCCGGGGGCCACTTGCTGGCCGAGGGCCGCTTGCTGGCCGGCGACGGCCCCTTCCTTGACGGCAGCCGCTTGGGTATCAGCGCCTTGCACTTTGCCGGCCGTCTCCATCGTCGCAACCGGTGGGGGCGTTGCGGCCCCCATGTCGCCTGTGGCGGCGACTTCCTGAGGGGCATGGGTTTTTTGCGTGGCTGCCGCGCCTTCCGCAACGGCTGGCGGGGCCGCCAGCTCCGTTTTCATGGCCGGCGGAGGCGCGGCGTCGGTGGCTCCCTCCACTGGCTTGGCCGGCTTTGCCGCTTCCTTGACACTCGCCCCTTGAGCAACGGCATCAGCGACAGCTCCGCTCAGTTCGTAGGTGAGGATTTTTGCCGATTCTCCCGGGAGGAGGGCATGGTCCACCGGCGATTTCGAACTCAGGTCGACCACTATGCGCACCTTCTCCACCGGCTCGAGATGCACCCCGACGCGTATGGCGCCGACGAGTTTGCTCTGTTCCGGGGTGATGATGTTCCTGCCACGGTAGGTGGCCCCGACGAAGTCGAGCACCAGCCGGGGGCTGTCGCCCTTGATGGTGAAGACTTTCGGCGTGTCCGCTTCGCTCAGGGTAAAGGTCACGCGCTCCCTGCCGTCGGCGGCGAAGCTGTGGGAGATGGCTTCGATGGTCGCCGAGCGCACCGCGGCCGATGTCGCGATAATGGCGAGCAGCCCCGCCAAGGCACAAAAAACACCCTTCAACCCTTTCATCGGATCCTCTTGAGCTAGTATAACCAATGATTCCCGTGAGATCGTGCCCTACCTCTTTTGAATACCTCATCCGATCTTGAAAAGTCAATGAGATTTCAGTAAATGATGGGGCTCGACGACCACCACCCTATCAACGCCACACCGCGCTCACCCTCCACCGCAGAACGCCTTCACCCGGGGAATACGATGACCACAGAAAGCTATCTCGCCTCCATCGGCAAACCAGGCCGCTATCTCGGCCACGAATTCAACTCGCTGCGCAAGGAGCACCGTCCAGGGAGAATTTCCTTCTGCCTTGCCTTTCCCGACCTCTACGAGATCGGCATGTCGCACCATGGCCTGCAGATCCTCTATCACCTGCTCAACCGTCAAGACGAGTTCGTCGCCGAGCGCTGCTATTGCCCGGACCGCGACGTCGAAGCCATCCTCCGCGCCCGTGGCCTGCCTCTGACCAGCCTGGAGTCGGCCCGCCCCCTGCGCAACTTCGACGTGCTCGGCATCACTCTGCCCTACGAGCTCTGCTACAGCAATATCCTCACCATCCTGGACCTGGCCGGCATCCCCTTCCTGGCCGCCGACAGGGCTGCCGACAGCCCCCTGGTCCTCGGTGGTGGCGCGGGAGCCTTCAACCCCGAGCCGGTGGCCCCCTTCTTCGACGCCATCCTCCTCGGCGACGGCGAAGAGGCCATTGTCGAGATCGGCCTGGCCATCGCCACGGCCAAGGCCGCCGCTGTCAACCGTGCCGAAATGCTGCAACGGCTGGCCACCATCGACGGAGTCTACGTGCCGGCCCTGTTCGCCCCCAGCTATGGCGAAGACGGCGCGGTGATCGCCGTGGAACCCCTCCATGAGGCGAAACCGGTGCGGCGACGGGTCCTCGCCAACCTTGCCGCCATCGACCACCTCACCCGCCCCCTGGTGCCCAACGCCAAAATCGTCCACGACCGCCTCGGCATCGAGATCGCCCGCGGCTGCACCAGGGGCTGCCGCTTCTGCCAGGCGGGCATCACCTATCGCCCGGTGCGCGAACGCACCCCGGAAGAGATCCTGCGCCTCGCCGGCGACGGCATCGCCAACTCGGGCTTCGAGGAACTCGCCCTCTTGTCGCTGTCCACCGGCGACTACAGCTGCCTCAACCAGGTCCTGCCCCAGCTCATGGACACCTTCGCCTCGCGGCGCATCGCCGTGGCCATGCCCTCGCTGCGCGTCGGCACGCTGACCGCGGAGGTCATGGAACAGATCAAGCGGGTACGCAAGACCGGCTTCACCCTCGCCCCGGAGGCGGGCAGCGAACGACTGCGCCAGGCAATCAACAAGGGCATCAGCGAGGAGGAACTGCTCGCCGCCTGCAGCGAGGCCTTCGCCGCTGGCTGGCTGTCCATCAAGCTCTATTTCATGATCGGCCTGCCTGGCGAGACCGACGACGATATCGCCGCCATCGCGCGGCTGGCGGCGAAGATCCTTGCCACCTCGGGCAAAGGCGGCGGACGCGGCAAGCGCCAGATTACGGTCAGCGTCGGCACATTCGTCCCCAAACCGCATACCCCCTTCCAGTGGGCCGCCCAGCTGCACCCGGAGGAGAGCCTGCGCCGCATCCAGCTGCTCAAGGGCATGCTGCCCGCCCGGGGCTGCAATCTTCGCTATCACAGCCCCCAGCAGAGCTTCCTCGAGGGGGTCTTCTCCCGCGGCGACCGCCACCTCGCCACATTGCTCATCGCCGCCTGGCAGGCCGGGGCGCGCCTCGACGGCTGGGACGAGCACTTCTCCCTGGAGCGCTGGCTGGAGGCGGCAGAGGGGCTGGGCATCGACCTGCGGCGCTATCTCGCCGCCCGGGAGATTGGAGCCCCTCTGCCGTGGTCGCACCTCTTCAGCGGGGTCGACGAAAGCTTTCTCCTCGCCGAACTTGAAAAATCGCGCAGCGGCATCTATACGCCGGATTGCCGCTACCATGCCTGCCAGAAGTGCGGCCTGTGCGACTTCAAGCGGGTGCAGCCGGTGGTCTGCCGCCGTCGCCCTGGGGGGGAAGCGCCCCCGCCGCCGAGACCGCCGGCGCAGCAGACGCCGCCCCCCGGCCACTTCCGTTACATGGTCCACTACCGCCGCCTCGGGGCGATCAGCCACCTCGGCCACCTCGAACTGCTGCAGGCCATCCTCAGGACCCTGCGCCGCGCCGGCATCGAGACCCACTTCAGCCAGGGTTTCCACCCGGTGCCGAAGATCTCCTTCGGCCCGGCCCTGGCCTCCGGCACGGAGAGCCTGGCGGAATACTTCATCATGGACCTGCCGTCGCCCCTCGGCGACTGCGAAGCGGCCGCAGCACGCATCAACGCCGCCATAATCCCCGGCCTCGAGGTGGTGGCCATCGCCCCCCACTCCGGCAAAGCGCCGCAGCGACTGCTCATCAGCTATACGCTGACACTGCCGCGCCCGCTGAGCGCTGCCGACAGGGAGAGGGTGGCCGCCTTCAACGCGGCGACGAGCTATATGGTGGACAAGACCCGAAAGGGCAGGACCACCGCCATCGACATCCGCCCATTGACAACCGCCCTCGACATCGTCGGCGAGCACAGGATCAGCCTGGATCTCCTCTCGGTGAGCGCCACCCCGGGCATCAAGCCCCTCGAGGCAGTCAGCGCCATCCTCCAGCTCTCCCTCGAGGAGGCCGGAGCGGTGACCATTCTCAAGACCGCCTGGCAGGCCGTGGACGATGCCTGACCGGAGCCGTTCCCATTGCCAGACCGGGCCCGCCGCCTTCGCTGGTCTTCGTCTGCTGGCGACGCTATGCCTCATGGCCGCGCTCGCCGTCCTCAACCCGCTCACAGCCCCGGGAAAGGAGCGGCCAAAGCCCGAGGAGCTGGTGGTCAACGGCGGCTATGTGGTTCATAGCAGTGGTAACCTCCGCTATCGACAGGATGAGCTCTTCGTTCCCGCCTCGACCCTCAAGATCCTCACCGCCCTGGTGGCGCTGGAGCGTCTCGGCGGGACCTACCGCTTCGAGACCCATATGTGGCTCGACAGCGATGGCACCCTGACCATCAAGGGCTATGGCGATCCGACCCTGACTTCCGAGGCAGTCCTCGAGATCGCGGAAAAGCTGGCGGCGCTGGGGGTGCGACGCGTCGCCGCCCTGCGCCTCGACGACACTGCCTTCGACCTCGCCGGCGAGATGGCCGGCGAAGAGAACTCGCCGCACGGCTACGACGCCCCCAACGGTGCCCTGGCGGTGAACTTCAACTCGGTGCCGCTGACCGTGGGCAAGAATGGCGGCGTGACCACCGTCGACAGCCCGCCGCCACTGCTGCCGTTGGTGAGAGAAATGGCGATCGGCCTGTCTCCAGGCCAGTACCGGCGCAACATCGCCATCCTCGGCGGCGACAAACGCCGGCCTCCCGACCTGCGCTATGTCGCCGAGCTGTTCACCGCCCAGCTGCGCGCCGCCGGCATCGCCGTCAGCGGCTCCTGGCAGCCTGGCCAAGCCCCCCCTGGCGCCCGCCCGCTTCTCGTCCATCAGAGCGCATCACCCCTCGAGGAAATCGTGCGCCACTGCCTCGAGTTCTCCACCAACTTCACCGCCAACCAGCTCTTCCTCGGCATCGGCGCCCATGAGTTCGGCCTGCCCGCCACCTGGGAGAAAGGGCGCCGGGCGATGACCGCCTATGCCGCCACCACCCTCGGCCTCGGCGAGAAGCAACTGGTGGTCCGCGAGGGCGCGGGCCTGTCACGCTACAACCGTATCAGCGCCGCGGCCTTTCTACCGCTCCTCGAGCGCTTCCGGCCCTACGCCCACCTCCTCCACGAAAAGGATGGCGTGCCGCTGAAAAGCGGCACCCTCAGCGGAGTCTACTGCTATGCCGGTTACTTCCGCCAGGAGGAAGCCCTGGTGCCCTTCGCCCTCCTCCTCAACCAGGAGGAGAATACCCGCAAACGCCTGCTTGCCGCCCTGCAGGAGAGTGCGAAAACAGCCGCGAACACAAGGTAACGCAAGCCAGCCCCGAAGCCACCAGAAAGGGCTTGCCTTTTACCCGGCCCTTTCTTACCATGGCCTGGTGTTTTGTCCCAATGACTGCAAGCCCTTGAGCCCTGTTTCCCGGGAGGATGCCACCATGCCCACGCCACGCCGACACCTTGCCCTCTGCTCTCTTGCCCTGCTCTTCGCCGGCCTTCTCACCGCCTGCAGCGGTGCCCCCGCCGGCAACGTCGAAAACGGCAAGAAATGGTTCACCATGAACAACTGCAACTCCTGCCATGGCGAGCAAGGTAAGGGCGGACGCGGGCCGGCCATCGTCCCCCTCGACATGACCTTCGCCAGCTTCGTGAAAAAGCTGCGCAAGCAGGACGCGGCCATCATGCCGCCCTACCCGGAAACCAAGATTTCCGAGCAGGACGCCGCCGACATCTACGCCTACCTCAAAGCCGGCAAATAGTCCGCGAACCGGAAGAAGCGGCCGGTCCAGAGCTTCAGCCTCCTGACAATATCTCGGCCAGAGAGGCCGGATCTCTCTGCAGGATCCCTCGGGGAAGGCTGCGACTGGCATGACATGTTGCCGCTGAAGACCATCATCGCCCTAAAATGGCCGATGCTGATGGCGAATTAGGACTGGCGGTCCAGGCAGTAATGATTACCATTAACTCATGATAGCGCTGCGCACCGGCAGGAGACTGGCTTTTGGCTCCGCGCCGGCGCGGGCGACCGGGAAGGCGGCGAGAGGGCGGATGGCCTTTTCGCCGGCACTGGGCCGGCAGGCCAGCCATGGCTGCCGCCGGCCATCCGCCAACAAAGGAGCGCCCCATGAATTCCCTGGTTGATGGTATCTATTCGTTTCTCGCCATGGTGGGATTCACCCACCCCCTGCACCCGATGCTCGTCCACGTCCCCATGGGGATGATCATCGGCATGGTTCTCTTCGCCCTGCTGGCCCTGAAATGGCAGGACAAACACTTCGCCGAGGCCGCCCACTACTGTTCGATCGTCGCCCTGGTGTTCATCGGCCCGGTGATCATTGCCGGTTTTCTCGACTGGCTGCATCTGCTGCAGGGCGAGTGGAGCACGCCCATCGTCGTCAAGATGATTCTTGGCGTGGTGCTCACCGTACTGCTCGCTTTGGCCGTGCGCACCAAGATCCGCGGCGGAACGCCGGGCCGCGTCCTGCTCTTCTACCTGCTCTGTCTGGCCTGTGCCGGCGGACTCGGCTATATGGGCGGGGAATTGGTCTACGGGTAGGGTCTCGGCAACACGGAAAGGCGGCGGCACCAGGCCGCCGCCTCCAGGTTTCTACTTGCCCAGCGTCTCGCCAAGGTTGACGGCGAGAAGGTCGAGAAAGGCCTCGGTGGTGAGGTAGTGATCCGGGGTCAGTGCGGCCCCGTGAACACACAGGGCGAGGTCCTTGGTCATCTTGCCGCTTTCCACCGTGGCGATGCACACTTTCTCCAGGGTTTCGCAGAAATCGACCAGGTCGCGGTTGCCGTCCTGGGCGCCGCGGAAGGCCAGCCCCCGGGTCCAGGCGAAGATGGAGGCGATGGGGTTGGTCGATGTGGGCTTGCCCTGCTGGTGAAGGCGGTAGTGGCGGGTGACCGTGCCATGAGCAGCCTCGGCTTCCATGGTGCGGCCATCGGGGGTGATCAGCGTCGAGGTCATCAGCCCCAGGGAACCGAAGCCTTGGGCGAGGGTATCCGACTGGACATCGCCGTCGTAGTTCTTGCACGCCCAGACAAAGCCGCCATCCCACTTCAGCGCCGAGGCGACCATGTCGTCGATGAGGCGGTGCTCGTAGGTTATGCCCAGGGCATCCATGGGTTCTTTATAGGTCGCCTCGTAGATCTCGGCAAAGATATCCTTGAAGCGGCCGTCGTACTGTTTGAGGATGGTGTTCTTGGTGGACAGATAGAGCGGCCACTTCTTGAGGATCGCCTGGTTGAAGCAGGAGTGGGCGAAGCCGCGGATCGATTCTTCGGTATTGTACATGGCCATCGCCACCCCGGGGCCGGAGAACTGGTAGACCTCGTGGCTCGTCGCCGGGCTGCCGTCATCCGGGGTATAGGTGATTGTCAGCCGGCCGGGGCCGGGGACGACGAAGTCGGTGGCCTTGTACTGGTCGCCGAAGGCGTGGCGGCCGATGCAGATGGGTTTTTTCCAGGTGGTCACCAGGCGGGGGATGTTGGCGGCGAGGATCGGCTCGCGGAAGACGGTGCCGCCGAGTATATTGCGGATGGTGCCATTGGGCGACTTGTACATCTTCTTCAGCTTGAACTCGCGCACCCGCCCTTCGTCGGGGGTGATGGTGGCGCACTTGATACCCACCCCGCACTCGCGGATGGCGTGGGCGGCCTCGACGGTCACCCGGTCGTCGGTGGCGTCGCGGTTCTCGAGGCCAAGGTCGAAATAGCGGATGTCCAGCTGCACATAGGGGAAGATGAGCTTCTCTTTGATGAATCGCCAGATGATGCGCGTCATTTCATCGCCGTCGAGCTCGACCACCGGATTGGAAACGAGGATTTTTTTCATAGGGAAATCTGCCAGGTAAGGGTTATCGGTCGACCACAGGCCACAGGCCACCTTGCCGCAGGTAATATCATACCGGGAAAGGGCGGTCAGGCCAACGACAAAGGTGCCCCGCCGCCTTTCCCCTGCACAGCACAACACCGCACCAAGAGCGAACAACGATGCACATCGAAGTCGACAGCCACAGTCACACCATCGCCAGCGGCCATGCCTACAGCACCCTCAGTGAAAACATCGCCGCCGCGGCCGCCGCCGGCATCACCCTGCTCGCCAGCACCGAACACGGCCCGGCCATGCCGGGGTCGCCGCACATCTGGTACTTCGTCAATATGCGCGTCATCCCGCGGGTCATCGACGGGGTCACCGTGCTGCGCGGCATCGAGGCCAACATCCTCGACGAACAGGGCACCCTGGACATCGACGACAGCCTCCACGGTCAGCTCGACCTGGTGCTCGGCGCCCTGCACGAGCCGGTCATCCGGCCCAGCACCGCTCTCGCCCACACCCGGGCGATCGTCGCCGCCATGACCTCGGGCAGGATAGATATCCTCGCCCATGGCGGCAACCCCGCCTTCCCGGTGGATATCGAGGCCATCGCCAGCACCGCCGCGGCCTGCAACGTGCTCATCGAGATCAACAACTCCTCCTTCACCACCTCACGCAGCGGCAG
>JANJUM010000137.1 GCA_024710585.1 Desulforhopalus sp. | reverse complement strand
CGGCGAGCAATAAAAAAGGCGTCCCGTCAAGATTGTCTTGACGGGACGCCTGAGCAGAAATTCGGCGGCGACCTACTCTCCCACACAGTTACCCATGCAGTACCATCGGCGCTGAAGAGCTTAACTTCCGTGTTCGGAATGGGAACGGGTGGATCCTCTTCGCTATGACCGCCGAAAAGCGGTGGTGAGGATGTGAGTCCTCACAAAGGGTTGATAATCGAATAGTAGAGATGTTCAGTAAGTGTTTGCTCGAAAAGATATGGATAAGCCGCACGGCTGATTAGTATCGGTAAGCTGCATGTGTTACCACACTTCCACATCCGACCTATCGACGTGGTGATCTACCACGAGCCTTCAGATGGTTTACACCATGGGATATCTTATCTTGAAGTAGGCTTCCCGCTTAGATGCTTTCAGCGGTTATCCCTGCCGAACATAGCTACCCAGCGATGCCCCTGGCGGGACAACTGGTACACCATAGGTTCGTCCATCCCGGTCCTCTCGTACTAGGGAAAGATCTCCTCAAATATCCTGCGCCCGCAACAGATAAGGACCAAACTGTCTCACGACGTTTTAAACCCAGCTCACGTACCACTTTAATTGGCGAACAGCCAAACCCTTGGGACCTGCTACAGCCCCAGGATGTGATGAGCCGACATCGAGGTGCCAAACCTCCCCGTCGATATGGACTCTTGGGGGAGATAAGCCTGTTATCCCCGGAGTACCTTTTATCCGTTGAGCGACGACCCTTCCATGCGGAATCGCCGGATCACTAAGACCTACTTTCGTACCTGCTCGAGATGTCTCTCTCGCAGTCAAGCTCCCTTATGCCTTTACACTCTACGCCCGGTTTCCAATCGGGCTGAGGGAACCATCGCGCGCCTCCGTTACAATTTGGGAGGCGACCGCCCCAGTCAAACTACCCACCAGACAATGTCCCGGACCCGGATGACGGGTCGCGGTTAGATTTCTAAAGCAACAAGGGTGGTATTTCAACGGTGACTCCATGAGCACTGGCGTGCCCACTTCAAAGTCTCCCACCTATCCTACACATGTTGCCTCAAAAAACAATGCCAAGCTATAGTAAAGGTTCACGGGGTCTTTCTGTCTAGTTGCGGGTAACCGGCATCTTCACCGGTGCTACAGTTTCGCTGAGCCTCTGGTTGAGACAGTGGGGAAATCGTTACGCCATTCGTGCAGGTCGGAACTTACCCGACAAGGAATTTCGCTACCTTAGGACCGTTATAGTTACGGCCGCCGTTTACCGGGGCTTCGGTTCATTGCTTCGCTTGCGCTGACAAGTCCCCTTAACCTTCCGGCACCGGGCAGGCGTCAGACCCTATACATCGTCTTTCGACTTCGCAGAGTCCTATGTTTTTAGTAAACAGTCGCTCCCCCCATTTCACTGCAACCTGCTTAGGCTTCATAAGTAAATTATTACACCATGCAGGCACACCTTCTCCCGAAGTTACGGTGCTATTTTGCCGAGTTCCTTAACCAGAGTTCTCTCAAGCGCCTTGGTATCTTCTACCAGCCTACCTGTGTCGGTTTACGGTACGGTCACATTCATAACTAGATACGAGGATTTTCCTGGAAGCATGGACCCAGCCACTTTATTGTCTAAAAGACATCGTCATCACGCCTCAACGTATGAAGACCCGGATTTGCCTAAGTCTTCCGTCTACACGCTTAAACCGGGACAACCACCGCCCGGATGGCCTTACCTTCTCCGTCCCCCCTTATCATCAAACGCTATGAAAGTGGTACAGGAATATTAACCTGTTTCCCATCGACTACGCCTCTCGGCCTCGCCTTAGGAGCCGACTAACCCTGAGCAGATTAACTTGACTACAGGAAACCTGAGGCTTTCGGCGACAAGGTTTCTCACCTTGTTTTTCGCTACTCGTGTCAACATAAGCTCTTGTGGGACCTCCAGCACTCCTTTCGGTGTACCTTCTCAGGCGACCACAATATTCTCCTACCATCCAGACAAAGTCTGAATCCGTAGCTTCGGTACTCTGCTTAGCCCCGTTGAATTTTCGGCGCGGTATCACTGGACCAGTGAGCTATTACGCTTTCTTTAAAGGGTTGCTGCTTCTAAGCCAACCTCCTGGTTGTATAAGCAATTCCACATCCTTTTCCACTTAGCAGAGATTTTGGGACCTTAGCTGACGGTCTGGGCTCTTTCCCTTTTGACCACGGAACTTATCTCCCATAGTCTGACTCCCATATTAGAACTTGACGGTATTCGGAGTTTGAAAAGGGTTGGTAATCCGGTAGGACCCCTAGCCTTGTCAGTGCTCTACCTCCGTCAGTCAACATATGAGGCTATACCTAAATATATTTCGGAGAAAACCAGCTATCACCGAGTTTGATTAGCCTTTCACTCCTATCCACAGCTCATCCGAACAGTTTTCAACCTATATCGGTTCGGGCCTCCATCTCGTGTTACCGAGACTTCACCCTGGCCATGGATAGATCACCCGGCTTCGGGTCTACCCCATGCAACTCAATCGCCCAATTAAGACTCGCTTTCGCTGTGGCTCCACCTCGCGGCTTAACCTCGCTGCATAGGGTAAGTCGTTGACTCATTATGCAAAAGGCACGCCGTCACACTGCTTGCGCATAGTGCTTCGACTGCTTGTAAGCTAACGGTTTCAGTTTCTATTTCACTCCCCTCCCGGGGTTCTTTTCACCTTTCCCTCACGGTACTCGTTCGCTATCGGTCATCGGATAGTATTTAGCCTTGGAAGATGGTCCTCCCAGATTCCCACAGGGTTTCACGTGTCCCGTGGTACTCAGGAAATCCCTAGGGTCAAGATATATTTCGCGTACCGGACTATCACCGTCTATGGTCAGCCTTTCCATACTGTTCCGCTATATATCGTTGGTCCCATGTCGGGCTCCTACAACCCCATACCGGCAAGCCGGCATGGTTTAGGCTGTTCCGCGTTCGCTCGCCACTACTTACGGAATCTCAATTGATTTCTATTCCTGCGGGTACTAAGATGTTTCAGTTCCCCGCGTTCGCCTTTACTGCCTATGTATTGAGCAGCAAATGACAGGAGTTACGTCCTGCCGGGTTTCCCCATTCGGAAATCTCCGGATCAAAGCCTGTTAACGACTCCCCGAAGCTTATCGCAGCTTACCACGTCCTTCATCGCCTTCCGATGCCAAGGCATCCACCGTTAGCCCTTAGTAGCTTATCCATAAAACTCGAACAAACCATTGAGAACTCAACTTACTGTAACCCCCGTATCTGGCGGTGACTCCATTACCGTGCGGTGGCGGGCGACAAACCCACCGGTGCACCGAATCACCTCGATACAGAGGATTTTGTACTTCTCTACTATTCAATTATCAAAGATCATAAACCGAAACGTCTCGAAGACTTCCGGCCAGAACCTGCGTCCTGAAGAAAATTGTCACATACTGACCGCTTTCTTCAACCTGCAGAACTGGTGGAGGTGAACGGGATCGAACCGATGGCCTCCTGCGTGCAAGGCAGGCGCTCTCCCAGCTGAGCTACACCCCCATCATGGTGGGCCTAGGTGGACTTGAACCACCGACCTCACGCTTATCAGGCGTGCGCTCTAACCAGCTGAGCTATAGGCCCCTCATCAACAGCAAGAAGACAGTGGGCAGAAGCCAGTGTAAAACTCCCAGCCTCCGGCTGTCTGATAGGGCCTTCTGCACCTAAAAGATCATCCCTTCCATAAAGGGCCGATCCCTGAAAACTGAATAACAACGCAAACGGGGTTAATCCCCATGCAGACATAGTCTGCGGCTTCCTTAAAAAGGAGGTGATCCAGCCCCAGGTTCCCCTAGGGCTACCTTGTTACGACTTCACCCCAGTTACTCGCCATACCTTGGCAGCCTGCCTCCTTGCGGTTGGCGCAACTGCTTCTGGTACAACCAACTCCCGTGGTGTGACGGGCGGTGTGTACAAGGCCCGGGAACGTATTCACCGCGGCGTGCTGATCCGCGATTACTAGCGATTCCAACTTCATGGAGTCGAGTTGCAGACTCCAATCCGGACTGAGACATGCTTTTGGGATTCGCTTCACCTCGCGATGTTGCTGCCCTTTGTACATGCCATTGTAGTACGTGTGTAGCCCTGGTCATAAAGGCCATGAGGACTTGACGTCATCCCCACCTTCCTCCGGTTTGACACCGGCAGTCTCTTTAGAGTGCCCAACTGAATGCTGGCAACTAAAGACAAGGGTTGCGCTCGTTGCGGGACTTAACCCAACATCTCACGACACGAGCTGACGACAGCCATGCAGCACCTGTCACCGGGCTCCTCGTAAGAGGCACTCTCGTGTTTCCACAAGATTCCCGGGATGTCAAGACCAGGTAAGGTTCTTCGCGTTGCGTCGAATTAAACCACATACTCCACCGCTTGTGCGGGCCCCCGTCAATTCCTTTGAGTTTTAATCTTGCGACCGTACTCCCCAGGCGGTCAACTTAATGCGTTAGCTGCGGCAATGAGACGATTAACCGTCCCAACACCTAGTTGACATCGTTTACGGCGTGGACTACCAGGGTATCTAATCCTGTTTGCTCCCCACGCTTTCGCGCCTCAGCGTCAGTATGTGGCCAGGTGGTCGCCTTCGCCACCGGTATTCCTCCCGATATCTACGAATTTCACCTCTACACCGGGAATTCCACCACCCCCTCCACTACTCAAGCTTGCCAGTTTCAAATGCACGTCCATGGTTGAGCCATGGGCTTTCACATCTGACTTAGCAAACCGCCTGCGCGCGCTTTACGCCCAGTAATTCCGAACAACGCTTGCACCCTCCGTATTACCGCGGCTGCTGGCACGGAGTTAGCCGGTGCTTCCTTCGGTGGTACCGTCAAACATGATGGGTATTAACCACCATGCATTTCTTTCCACCTGACAGGATTTTACGACCCGAAGGCCTTCATCATCCACGCGGCGTCGCTGCGTCAGGGTTTCCCCCATTGCGCAATATTCCTCACTGCTGCCTCCCGTAGGAGTCTGGTCCGTGTTCCAGTTCCAGTGTGGCGGATCATCCTCTCAGACCCGCTAACCATCGTTGCCTTGGTAGGCCATTACCCTACCAACTAGCTAATGGTACGCAAGCTCATCTCAGCACGGTAGCATATGCAGAGGCCACCTTTCTTGATTACTCAACGTATCCGGTATTAGCTCACCTTTCGGTGCGTTATTCCAGATGCCGAGGTAGATAACTTACGCGTTACTCACCCGTGCGCCACTCTACTCGATCTCCGAAGAAATCTTTCGCGTTCGACTTGCATGTGTTAAGCACGCCGCCAGCGTTCGTTCTGAGCCAGGATCAAACTCTCCAGTTTGATATCCTGAAACCGATAAATCGGTTCTCTTACAAGAAGAGCTCTCTTTGCCTGTGTCCCAGTTTCCCGGAACACAATGCCCCTCGCGGGGCAGGAATTACAAAGATGCCCATAAATGGGCCCGTTTGCTGTTGTTGTTATTCAGTTGTCAAGGATCGTCCACTTCCGTGGAAGCCGCAGCGCGAGGCTGCGAAGAGCTCTCCAATCTACTCCAGTTCAAAACCAGAGTCAAGCCCTTTTTTCATCTCTTTCGATCGCATACCTCCCGGCCACTCACTCGCCAGCCGCTCGGTACCGCATCGTCAAGACCGCGGCAAACTACAAGAACCCATCGGCCTTGTCAACAGAAAAAACGGAGCCTCAAAAAAAGTGTTGTGAGAACCTCTTCAGGGCGATTATGTAGGGCGTGTCGCACACGTTGGCCTCCCAGCCTAAGCACTGGTATGGCGAGAAAAATATTCAAATTTCGATGGAAAGTTCGTTTATGGATGAGAAAAACCTCCTGCTGCGCCACCTCCCCAAAGTGGACGAGTGTCTGGCGATGCTGAACAGGCGAGGGTTGTCACAGCCGGCTGTGCTCCTCAAGCATGTCGTCCAGCAGGTTATCGAGGAGGAACGAGCGCGGATACTTGCCGGGGAGGCCGCTAGTGGTCACAAAACCCCCGAGCAGTGGGAAGATCTCTTTGCCAAGCGTTTCGCCGAGCGCATGAGGGGAAATTTTCGCCGTGTAATTAATGGTACCGGGGTAGTCATTCATACCAATCTCGGTCGCTCCATCCTCTCGAAAACGACTTCAGATGCCCTTGTCCAGGCCGCTGGCTATTATTCCAACCTCGAGTTCGACCTCGACAGCGGCAAGCGTGGCAGCCGGTACAGCCTGGTCGAAGACCTGCTCTGCCTGCTTACCGGGGCGGAAGCCGGCCTGGTGGTCAATAACAATGCAGCCGCGGTGCTCATTTGCCTCGACACCTTGACGCATGGCCGTGAGGCCATAGTCTCCAGGGGGCAACTGGTCGAAATCGGCGGGTCGTTCCGCATTCCCGATGTCATGGCCAAGAGTGGGGCCCGGCTCGTCGAGGTCGGAGCTACCAACCGCACGCATCTTTATGATTATGAACGCGCCATCAACGAGCAGACAGCGCTTCTGCTGCGCGTCCATACCTCCAATTTCCGCATGATCGGCTTTACTTCCGAGGTCTCGGCCGAGGAGATGGTCTCCCTCGCCAGGAAACATGGCTTAACGACCATGGAAGATCTTGGCAGTGGCAGCCTGGTCGACTTTTCGCCCTTTGGCTTTCCCAAGGAACCGACGGTGCAGGAGATCGTCCGCGCCGGGGTCGACGTTGTCACCTTCAGCGGCGACAAGCTGCTCGGTGGCCCGCAGGCAGGAATCATCGTCGGCAAAAAGGAGATCGTCGCCGCCATCAAGAAAAACCCGCTCAATCGCGCCCTGCGCATCGACAAATTCACCCTTGCCGCACTGGAGAGTGTCTTGCGCGACTACCTTGACACAGATCAGGCGCTGACTCGCGTGCCCACCCTGGCCATGCTGACCGTACCCCTCGATGTTCTGAAGAAGAGGGCGCGTCGTCTCCTTGGCCGCCTGCGCCCGCGCCTGGCCGGCAGCTGTACCGTGTCATTGGAGAGGACCCTGTCGCGGGTCGGTGGCGGTGCTCTACCGGAGTTCAATATCGACAGCTGGGCGGTGGTGCTGGCGCCTCAGGCGATGACCGTCAATACATTGGAAAAGCGGCTGCGCCAGCTCTTCATCCCGGTCATCGGTCGAATTGAAAACGATCGCTTCCTCCTCGATGTGCGTACCATCCAGGACTGCGAACTCGCTGAAGTGGCGCAGTTGCTGGGAGACTTTTTCGCAGGGGGAGAGCGGTGATGTACTCCTTCCCTTTCACCGGCCTTGGCCACAGGCTCAACGTCGGCGACTTCCAGCGATTTTCGAGAAGCTTCGCCGAGATCCTTCTCAAGCGGCTGCCGACCGCCGCCGCCGTGACCTTTATCCCACCAGGATCCCAAAGGATTACCGGTGAAGGGGGGCTGGAGGTCGAGGATTCGCTGCGCCAGGTTCTGCAGGCCAGAGAGCGGGTCTGCGCTGTCGTCGATGGCCGCTTGCTGGTTCCGTTTTTCACCGCTGAAGAGGCGATGGTCCTGGCCGTTGTCAGCGGCGCCGATCCGCTGTTCCTCGCCAAGCTCGGCGAGGATTGGCTGGAGGAAGTCAAGGTCGCCGTGGAAAGGGAGTTCCTGCTGCTCAAAGAAGCGCGTTGCGATGCCACCACCGGCCTGCTCAACCTGTGGAATTTGCAGTCACTGCTGGAGAGCGAAGAGCGGCTGCCCATGCACCTTATCCTCGTCGAGCTCCCGCCAAAGCGTCTCTCGTGTCGTTTCGCGCTGCGCTATACCCAGCGCTGTGCCGGCCTGCTGGCCAATTTCCTGCAGCACGATTCCCTGCTGCATTACCTGGGAAATGCGATCTTTGCCCTGGTGCTTCCCCTGCCGCCAGGGTCACCCTCTCTGGCGGTGGAGAGGGCGTTGCTCGCTTATCTGAAACGGGAGGGCTGTCATCGTGTGCATATCGGGTCGAGTGTCGCCGGTGAGGGGGAGCGTGACCCGGTTGGCAGCGGCAAAAAGCGCGAGCCTCTCGATCAGGCGTGGACCGCCCTTCGCCAGGCGGAGAAGCGTGGCCCTTTCAGTTTTTGCGCCTTCTCCCGCCTTAGTTACCCCGAGGGGCATCCGCTTTCTCCCCCAGCGCTGGCTGTAGCGCGCCGCTTTGCCGCCCTGGTGCGGTCCTGTCCGCGCTACAGCGCAGTCCAGTTCCGTTGCCAGGATGGCGCCGATGCCTCGGCAGTCGTCGGGCCTGCCCTCGGGGGCAGGAAATGGCTGAGCGACGGGCGAGATGCCGTGGTCTTTCTCCCCGGTGAAGAGGGTGCCGAGGCGCAAGGCTGGGCAGCACAAGTGGTGCGCCGGCTGCGTCAGGCTGGACATGGCAGCGAGCTGGCGGCGGGGGTATGCGCCTTTCCCTGCGGCGATTTTTCCAGGTCCGAGGTGCTCCTCAACTGCCGCAAGGCCCTCTATCACGCCACCTTTCTTGCCGACGCCGAGGCGGTTCTCTTCGATGCCGTCAGCCTCAATATCAGCGGCGACGTCTATTTCGGCGACGGCGACCTGGCCCGGGCGGTGAGCGAGTATCGACGGGGCCTGAAACTCGACGGGAGTGACGTCAACCTCCATAACAGCCTTGGCGTCACCTGGGCGATGATGGATAAGCCCGGCGCCGCGGCGGAGTGTTTCGAGCGGGCCCTGGCCTGCGGCGGCGACAACTTCATGGCCCTCTACAATCTCGGCCTGGTGGAACAGCGGCGGCGCCGGCCGGCGGCCGCCTATGCCTGGTTTCAGAGAGCCCTGCAGCACTTCGAGAGGGATGCCGCCGCCCCCGAGGCTCTGGGAGACCTGTTGTTCCAGGCTGGCATGCTCGCCGGAGAACTCGGTCGATGTGGTGAAGCCATAGAACATTTACTCCGCTGGCGTCGTGATCATGCCAGTGGACCGCGGGCAGCCGCCGCCTGCTACCATCTTGGCCGTGCTTACGCAGGTTGCGGAGAAAGCGGTCAGGCCGTGGTCGAGTTGCAGCGCGCCCTGCAGTACGACGGCTTCGACGACCGCGCCATGAGCCTGCTTGGCATGCTCTATTTGCATGCCGGTGAGGGTGACGATATTGCCCTTGCCCTGTGCCGCAAGAGTGTCGACCTCGAGCCGGGAAATGCCGAATACCGCTGCAACCTCGCCGAGGTGCTGATCCACTGCGGAGAGTACCCGGAGGCGCGCCGCATACTGCGAACGCTGCTCGCCCACCGTGGGCTGGCCGGCCGCACGCGGTCGCTGATGGCGCGCTGCTGCCTCCTCGCGGGTGAAGTCCAGGCTGCCGAGCGCTGGCAGGAGCGGGCGATGGCGCGGCTGAAGCGGCCGGCGGACGCACCTGGCGAGAGAGTGCGGCGGTTACCCGAGGCCGTCTGAGGGGGCGACTGCCGTGATTCCGCCTATTATTCTTTTTTTACGGCACCTTGGGGGTTTTGCCTGGACTTTTTGGTAGCTAGGACGATACAATGGGCGCAATGTTGCGGGTGGTCACGGTCAGGGTAGCGATGAATACTCACAAACGGGGTGGAAAATGGCTCAGATAGATGGCTTTTTCAAACTGATGAACGATGAGGGCGCTTCCGACCTGCATATGGTTGCCGGGCAGCAGCCGCTTCTCAGGATCCGCGGCGATATGGAGCGGGTCAAGTTCAAGAAGATGGGCAACGAAGAGCTCCGCGCCATGCTCTATGAGATCTGTCCGGAAGAGAAGATCAAGCTCTTCGAGGAGACAGGCGATATCGACTTCGGTTACGAGATCCCCGGCCTGGCCCGCTACCGCTGCAACTACTTCCAGCAAAAATATGGTATCGGCGCGGTATTTCGCGAGATCCCCAGCGAGATAATGACAGTCGAGCAGCTTGGCCTGCCGGGGGTCATTTCCCGTCTCGCCTATCTTCCCAAGGGCCTGGTTCTGGTCACCGGCCCCACCGGTTCGGGCAAATCCACCACTCTGGCGGCGATCGTCGACGAGTGCAACAGGAACCGCAAGGACCATATCCTCACCATCGAGGACCCTATCGAGTTCGTCCACAAGAGCCAGAAGTGCATCGTCAACCACCGCGAGGTCGGCACCCATACCAAGAGCTTCTCCAACGCCCTGCGCGGCGCCTTGCGTGAAGACCCCGATATCATCATGGTCGGCGAGATGCGCGACCTTGAGACGGTGGCCTTGGCCATGGAGGCGGCCATGACCGGCCACCTGGTGTTTGCCACCCTGCACACCATCAACGCCATGAAGACCGTGGACAGGATCATCGAGATCTTCCCGGCCAGCCAGCAGGGCCAGGTGCGTTCGACCCTCGCCGATGCCCTGCGGGCGGTGGTCTCGCAGACCCTGTTCAAGCGCGTCGACGTCAAGGGCAGATGTGCCGCACTGGAGATTCTCATCGCCACCCCGGCGGTGCGCAATCTCATTCGCGAGGGCAAGACCTTCCAGATTCTCTCCACTATGCAGACCGGCAAGAAATACGGCATGCAGACCCTGGATGACGCCATCCTCGGCTTCCTTGAAAAGAAAATGATCGACCCCAACGACGCTTACTCCAACGCCGTCGAAAAACCCAAGTTCATAAAATATCTCAAGCGCGCGCCCACCGATTTCACCGAGGTGTAGAGTCGACGCGGAGAGGTCCCCCGGCGAGGGGCAGCGGCCGGCAAGGCAGGAAGGGATTGGCGGCGTGGCGGCCATAGCCGGTGAGTTCTGCTCCGCTGGGGGTGAACTTCGCCGTAAGCGTGCCATGCCGTGCGGTGGTGAAGAGAGCGATGCCCAGGCCCAGGCAATCGTCGTCCAGCCCGGGGTGGGGGAAGTAGCCGCGGTTTCCCCGGCCGGTGGAAACGAGCATCGCCTGCGGAGCCACTGCGGAGAGGAACTCCTTCGAATTTGAGGTCTTCGAGCCGTGGTGCGGGGAAAGGAGGACATTGGCGGCGAGGTCGACTCCGGAAGCCAGCAGGCGTCTTTCTCCGGCCCTGTCGATATCGCCGGGGATTAGGGCGCAGCCGTTTCTGTGGCAGGCTTTGACGACCAGACCGTTGTTGCTCTCTCTGCCGGCGGAGGCCACACCGTCGGCGAGCCCTGCGGCGGGGCTGGCCAGACAGCGTAGAGATTCCCCAGGGCCGAGTCCGGCCAGCGTTTCGCCCACCTCCGGCACTGTCAGCATCACCCCCCTTCGCTTTGCCCGCTGCAGCACTTCCCTGTACTCTTCGTCGTGGCCCTGCAGGTCGCGCACCCACAGCGTTGTGGTGGGGAAGTGGTCGAGCACGAAGCCCAGGCCGTTGTAGTGATCGGCGTCGGCGTGGGTGATGACCATGGCGTCAAGAGTGGCGATGCCGTGGCTCCACAGAAAAGGAGCGATGACCCGTTCGCCTACCGCAGGGGTGGCAGTGGCTGCGCCGCCTCCGTCGATGAGCACAGCTCTCCCGGAAGGGTAGTGGATGAGGGTGGCGCTGCCTTGGCCGACGTCGAGGGCGACGAGATGCATGGCATCTGGTTTGCGTGGCGGGAAGAGGGATGGCGGCAGCAGCATCGCCGCCAGGGGCAAGAGAAAGAGCGCCAGCGCCAGCGCCGCCATCCTCGGCCTGAGGCTTCTGGCGAAGAGGGTCGCGGAGAAGCCTAGCCCGCAAGGCAAGAGCAGCCACCAGGGCGGTGATGGCCGCCACAGCGAGGCTCCGGGAATCTCGGCGAAAATGGTTGCAGCCTTGACCGCCAGGGTCAGGCCGGGGCCGCCGAGGCGAAGCAGGGTGGCGGCGAGGTCAGGGGCCGAGGAAAGGAACGGCAGCGCCAGAAAACCGCAGGGCAGGCTCCATAAACAGATGAGCGGTTCGACGACGAGGTTGGCGACGAGGCCCACCGGGGCGAAGCGATTGAAGGCGGCCAGGGTCAGGGGGGCGGTGGCGGCGGTGGCGGCGGCCGACACCAGCAGGGCGGCGAGCAGCCAGCGCCTCAGGCGGCGCAGCGGTGACAGATCACCTTCCTCACACTCAGCGGAAATCAGGGTTTTAAGGAAGGGCACGAGAAAAAGAATGGCGGCGGTGGCTGTAAAAGAGAGCTGAAAGGAAGGCAAGGCCAGCGACAGCGGATCGATGACCAGCAGGACGAGGGCGGCCAGGGCGAGGAGGGTGGATGGCGAGCGCTGGCGATCGGTGCACAGGGCGACGAGGGCCGTGCAACTCATCACCAGGGCGCGCACCACGGGAATATTCATGCCTGCCAGCAGGCCATAGAGGAGGAGCCCCGGCAGGCAGAGAAAAGCAGCCCAGCGCCGAGGCGAAAAGCGGGCCATCACCCAAGGCGAACGACTCAGCAGCCAGTGGAAGACGGCGTAGAGGAAGGCGGCGATAAGGGTCATGTGCAGGCCGGAAATGGACAGGATATGGATGGTTCCGCTGCCTTTGAAGCTTTCCATGGTACTGTCGTCGATGGCCGAGGCGTCGCCGATGAGCAGGGCCCGGTACAGCGCACGGTGTTGCCCGTCAACGGCCCGGTCGATGGCCATGCCGAGGTTCATGCGCATCCTTTCCGGCAGATAGCGTAGCCGCTGCAGGAGTCCTGGCCGTTCTTCCACCTTGTGGATACAGAGAGGCGAGCGCACCTGGGCGCTGACGAGGATGCCGTTCAGGGCGAGATGGCGAGGGTAGTCGAAGGCCCCCGGGGCGAGATAGCCCTCCGGTCGCTGCAGGGTGGCACGCAGGGCCAGGGTGTCGCCGGGCTTCAAGGATGATGGCCATGGGCCGGGAAGGCGGGCGAGCAGCATGCCCGTGGTGGGGGCGAGGCGCGGGTCGTCGGCAAAGCGGATATGGCGGCAGTCGATCCGCGCCCGGCTATTGCGGCCGTCGAATTCCGGTGCGGTATTGAGGGTGCCGACCACCACCGCCTCCGTCCGCGTCTCGATGCGGTGGTAGAGATGGGTCTCGTCCTGCGGGGGCAGCAGGTGGGCAAGACCATGGTGGAGGCCGAAGAGAAAGACGGCCAGCGGCAGCAGGCCCGGCATGGCCATGCGGCCGCCGAGGAAGTTGAGCCCGGCAAGGAACAGGGTGAGCGGGATGAGCGCCTGGCCGAGTCGCGTTACGGCGGGGGCGTCGAGGGGGTGGAGGAAGGCGGTGGCGATCCCGGCGGCAAAGGCCAGGGTGAGGGCGACGAGAAGGTGGTCGGAGAGTGTGCGCAGGGCCCTTCTCACAGCAGGGTGTCGATGAGTTGCAGGTGTCGGTCGACGACATCGTTGTGGGTGAGTACGACTTTCCTGGCCTTGTTCCCCATGGCGATGAGCAGGCTGGGATCGTCGAGGAGGGTTGTGACGGCCTCGACCAGATCGTTGGCGTCACCGACCCACGTCGCCCCTCCGGCCTCAAGGAGAAGAGTGGCGATCTCGCTGAAGTCCTCCATGTGGGGCCCGAAGAGCACCGGCACCCCGCAACCGGCCGGTTCCACAGGGTTGTGCCCGCCCTTGGCGACCAGGCTGCCGCCGACGAAGGCCAGGGTGGCCAGGGCATAGAAACCGAGCAGCTCGCCGATGGTGTCGACGATCAGCAGGTCTTTGTGGTCCCTGTCGGGTGAAGTTGTGCGCAGGCGCGGCGCCAGGCCGGCTTTCGCCGCCATGCTGGAGATATCGGCGGCGCGCTGCGGGTCGCGTGGCACGATCACCAGATAGAGGTCGCCATAGACCTGGCGCAGCCGTTGATAGCCGTCGATGATCGCACCTTCCTCGCCGTCGTGGGTGGAACCGGCGACCAGCACACGGCAGCCTTCGGGGAGCAGGGCGGCGAGCGGGTTGTCGGCGGCAGGCGGCTGGCCGGCGAATTTGAGGTTGCCAAGAATGGGCAGCCGCCTCGCAGCCACCCCCAGGGCGAGCATGCTGTCGCGGTCGGCGGCGGTTTGCATGGCCATCTTCGTGAAGCACTGGAACATGGGAAGAAAAAAGGCCCTGCCGCGGCGATAGCGCCGCATCGAACCTGCCGAGATGCGCCCGTTGACAAGAAGCGCCGGGATTTTCCTGTGCCGCAGGCAGTGCAGCAGGTTGGGCCAGAAGTCGGTCTCGACGAGGATATAGAGGTCGGGCTCGAGGATGTCGAGGAAGCGGTTGACCACCGGCAGGAAGTCGACCGGACCGTCGAAGACCGCATCGGCAATACCTTCCAGCTGTCGGTCGGCGACCATGCGCCCGGTGGCGGTGGTCACCGAAACGAGCAGCCGGGCCTGGGGGTAGCGGGCGCGCAGGGCGCGCAGCAGCGGCAC
>JANJUM010000105.1 GCA_024710585.1 Desulforhopalus sp. | reverse complement strand
CAATATTGCAAGCACTTCCATGACCAACGGAAGGCAAAGGTGTGACCACAGATGATGAAAAAGTTTCTCCTCGCCGCCGGCAACCGCATCAGACGCATCGCCCAGGCCGGGAAACGTAAGTACCGCAAGCTGCTCGGGCAGCCGGTCGCGGCGGCGCCAGCGCCGGCCGAGAGCACTGCCGGCGGCGGGAGGGAAGCGGCCGCCGCGGTGAGGCAAGCCGCCCCCGCCGCAGTGGCTGCGGAAGCGCCGCGCAAGTATCGTGCCCCGGCCAAGGCCAGGGAGAAGGCCGAATGGAGCCTCGAAAGTTTCCAGGTGGTGCCGGCGGAGGGCAAGAGCCGCTTCCACGACTACCCCATCCCGCTGCCGATCATGCACGCCATCGCCGACCTCGATTTCCGCTATTGCACCCCTATCCAGGAGAAGGCCCTGGCCGACGTCCTCGCCGGCCATGACCTGGTCGGCAAGGCCAATACCGGCACCGGCAAGACCGCTGTTTTCCTCGTCGCCGTGCTGGCCCGCCTGCTCGCCGAGCCGCCTGCTCAGGGCAAGGGTGGGGTGCGGGCCCTGGTGCTCGCCCCGACCCGCGAGCTGGTCATGCAGATAGCCAAAGACGGCATCGGCCTGGCAAAATATTGCGGCATTTCCATTTGCCCGGTCTTTGGCGGCACCGATTACCAGAAGCAGGCCACCCTGCTCGAGACACGCAAATGTGATGTCGTGGTCGCCACCCCGGGACGGCTCATCGATTTCATGGGCAAAGGGCTGGTCGATCTGCGCCATTGCCGCATGCTCGTTCTCGACGAGGCCGACCGCATGCTCGACATGGGCTTCATCCCCGATGTGCGCCGCATCGTCGGACGCCTGCCGAAGAAGGAGGATCGCCAGACCCTGCTCTTCTCGGCGACGGTGCCGGAGGATGTGCAGCGGCTGGCGGCACAATGGTGCGTCAAACCGAAAATGGTCGAGGCCGAGCCGGAGCAGGTGGCGGTGGAGACGGTGGAGCAGATCGTCTACCTGACCACCACGGAAGAGAAGTACACCGTGCTCTACAACCTCGTCAAAGGCCACCCCGAAGATCGCATCATGGTCTTTGCCAATATGAAGAACGAGGCCAAGCGCCTCGCCAACCGTCTTGAACGCAACGGCATCGACTGCCTGCTGCTCTCCGGCGATGTCGAGCAGGCCAAGCGCGCCTCGCGACTGGAAATGTTCCGCTCCGGCAAGGTCAAGGTGCTGGTGGCAACCGATGTCGCCGGGCGCGGCATCCATATCGAGGGAATAACCTTCGTCGTCAACTTCACCCTGCCCTACGAGCCCGAGGATTATGTACACCGCATCGGTCGCACCGGTCGGGCCGGGGCGCGGGGCAAGGCGGTGAGCTTCGCCTGCGAGGAGGGCTCCTTCTACCTGCCATCCATCGAGGAGTTCATCAAGCGCAAGTTCGACTGCGTACTGCCGGAAGAAAGCCTCCTCGTTCCCCCGCCGAAGGGCCAGTCGCCGGCCTCGGGAACCAGCAACACCACCACCGCCGCCCCGGACGCATCGCGCCCCAAGCGCCAGCGCCGCCGCTCGCGCCCGTCCGGGCCGCGCCGTGAAGGTGGGGAAAAGGGTACGGGCGGCAGGTGAGAGCGGAGGCGGAGGAAGGCCCGCCTCCCCCAAAAAAACCGTGCATTGGCAAGATGTTCTTGTCGTTTCGTTGAAAAGCTGCTATACAATACTGTTCATATCTCCGCAAGCGCCCCCTTTCCTGCCATGAAAATGCGGGCTCTTGCTTTTTTCTTTTCCATGACGCCCCGTTCCATGGAAAAGCAACCCCAACCCCAATGGCCTTTGGTCGACAGGAAGAGTACATCCCATGACAGAACAAACCAAACAATCAACCCAGGCAAGCGGTGAAGAGCTGAGCTTTGCCGAGCTCTTCGAGATGGAAGGAAACAACAAGGTGGTCGCCGTCGGAGACGTGACCCAGGGGACGATCATCGGCAGCGTCGAGGACTACTTCCTCGTCGATGTCGGCGACAAGGCCGAGAGCTACATCCCCAAATCGGAATTCCGTCTCGACGCCGGCGAGGAGATCAAGATCGGCGACGCCTTCGAAGTCTTTATCGAGCGCCGCAAGGAAGAGGGCGGCCTCCTTCTGTCACGGGAAAAAGCAATTGCCATCAAGGTCTGGGAGCGCATCGCCGATATCCAGGAAGCCGAGGGCACCATCTCCGGCAAGATCGAGAGCCGCGTCAAGGGTGGCATGTCGGTGGACATCGGCGTCCCCGCCTTCCTCCCCTATTCGCAGATCGACCTGCGCCCGGTCAAGGATCTCGACGCCCTCATCGGCGAGACCATGGAGTTCAAGATCCTCAAGTTCAACAAGAAGCGCAACAACGTCGTCATCTCGCGGCGCGCCATCCTCGAAGAGGAGCGCAACAAGCTGCGTGAGGAGATGCGCTCCAAGCTGGCCGAGGGTCAGATCATCCGTGGCGCCATCACCAATATCACCGACTACGGCCTGTTCATCGACATGGGCGGCATGGACGGTCTCTGCCATATCACCGACCTCTCCTGGGGCCGGGTCTCCCATCCGGCCAAGCTCTACAAGGTCGGCGACGAGTTGGAGGTCAAGGTCCTCAAGTACGACCGCGAGCATGACCGCGTCTCCCTGGGCGTCAAGCAGCTGCGTGAAGACCCCTGGACTTCGGTGGTCAGCCGCTATCCTGTCGGTCAGACCACCCGTGGCCGGGTGGTGTCGATCACCGATTATGGCGTCTTCGTCGAGCTCGAAGAGGGCGTCGAAGGCCTGATCCACGTCTCCGAGATGACCTGGTCGAAGAAGCCGCGCCATCCCTCCAAGATGGTGTCGGTGGGCGACGAGGTCGAGGTCATGGTACTCAACATCGAGACCGAGACCAAGCGCATCTCCCTGGGCATGAAGCAACTCCAGCCCAACCCCTGGGATCTGGTCACCGAGAACTATCCGGTGGGCTCGGTCATCGAAGGCAAGATCAAGAACATCACCGATTTCGGTGTCTTCATCGGTATCGAGGAGGGCATCGACGGCCTCATCCATGTCTCCGACCTTTCCTGGACGGAGCGCATCAAGCACCCCTCGGAAAAATACACCAAGGGCGAGACCATTCAGGCGGTGGTGCTCAAGATCGACAAGGAAAACGAGCGCTTCTCCCTGGGCATCAAGCAGCTGGTTCCCGATCCGTGGCAGGCCGCCTATAACAACTATCCCTCCGGCACCGTGGTCGAGGGCGAGATCACCAACGTCACCGACTTCGGCGTCTTCGTCAAGCTGGAGGAAGGCATCGAGGGCCTGGTCCATGTCTCCGAGCTGAGCAAGGACAAGGTCAAGACCCCGGTGGGCATGTATCAGGTGGGCGATGTCCTCAAGGCCATCGTCATCAACGTCTCCGCCAAGGACCGCAAGATCGGCCTCTCGGTCAAAACCCTCGAGGGCGAGGACGAAGGGGCCGCGGTGGAGAAGTTCAAGAAGGCCGAGAAACTGGCCTCCGAGAACGCACCGTCCACCTTTGGCGACCTGCTCAAGGCGGCGGCGGAGGGCAACGACTCCTCGAACAACTAGCGGCGTGGCAGCGGGTTTCCACGTTGTGGTGGAAACCCGCTCTGCCGGCCTGGCCCCTTCGCGGCTCTGCCGGCCCGCCTTCTCCGCCTCCCCATGGCAGGCTGGAGCTCTATCCTGCCGCCGAGAGTCGCTGTAGAGACAAGACGCAGTTCCCGGACACGGGCATAGTGAGGCAGTGCGATGGTTGTCTTGCCGAGTTCATCGCGGCAGGACAACTTTTTTTTATCGAGACGAATCCCAAGGCCGGCCATTTTCCGGCCTTATCACCCTTTTATAGATAAAGCGTCAGCGGGTATGTTGAAGAAAGATATCGTAGACAGGGTCAGCAGCGAGTTGTCCCTGCAAAAACAGGATGTCGGCTTGGCAGTGGATATCATGCTGGAAACCATGGCCAAGGCCCTGGTCGAGGAGCGGCGCATCGAACTGCGCGGCTTCGGCAGTTTCTCGGTGCGCAGCCGCAAGCCTCGCTCCACCAAGAATCCCAGGACCGGCAAAGTAATGGAAATTCCTGACCGCAAGACCCTTCACTTCACCATGAGCAAGTCCCTCAAGGAGGCCTTGATCAGCGATACGGAGTAACGTCGCCCTTGCCGACCCGCAGCACCTCGGGGACATCGCCGGTGAGGTCGATGACCGAGGAGGGATCGGGATAGACCGGCCCGCCGTCGATGATCAGGTCGATGCGGTTGCCGAGGTACTGGTCGATGTCGTAGGGGTCGGCGGCCGCCTCGTGCTCCTCCAGCTGGGCGCTGGTGTTGACGATGGGGTTGCCGAGGGTGGTGAGCAGCAGGCGGCAGATGGGGTTGGTCGGCACGCGGATGCCGACCGTCTTCTGCTTGCTGGCCATGATCTTCGGCACCAGCTTGGTGCCGGGCAGGACGAAGGTGTAAGGGCCGGGCAGGCTCTTTTTCATCAGCCGGTAGGCGGTGTTGGAGACGTGGGCATACTGGCTGATATCGGTGAGGTCGGAACACATGAAGGAGAAAGGCTTGTCCTTTGGCCTTCTCTTGAGGAGCATGATCTCCTTGATCGCCTTCTGGTTCATGAGATCGCAGCCGATACCGTAGCCGGTATCGGTGGGGTAGCAGATCACCGCCCCGCCCTGCAACAGCTTGACCACCTGTTCGATCAGGCGCAGCTGGGGGTTGATGGGGTTGATTTTCAGCAACATCGCATTCCGGTCCTTTTCCTCGGGCGTGGGGACGCCGTCCCGGCAACGGCTGTTGGCCGGTGCCCTCCCGCCGCCACTATTTTACACAACATGCAGCTCAAGATGCTTTACAATGGAGGGTCGCCACCGGGCAACCCTGATGAGCAGGAATCGATTGTGGCCCTGCCGTTATTTGGCGGAGTGCCGGCTGTCAGCGCCGGATGCCCCTGCCGCAGTCTCGAAGAGGAGGAGACATGTTACCAGATCAGATAGAAATCGCTCTCACTTTCGATGATTTGCTCCTCGTGCCGGCCGCCTCCGAGGTATTGCCGAACGAGGTCAACCTCGAGACCCGCTTGACAGATACTATAAGACTGAAAACGCCCCTGGTCAGCTCGGCCATGGATACCGTCACCGAGCACCGCACCGCCATCGCCATGGCCCGCGAGGGCGGCATCGGCATCATTCACAAGAACATGACCGTCGAGCAGCAGGCCCTCGAGGTCGAGCGGGTGAAGAAATCGGAGTCGGGAATGATCATCGACCCGATAACCGTCACCCAGGACCAGTCGGTGGCCGAGGTGCAGGAGATCATGAGCACCTACAAGATTTCCGGCTTGCCGGTGCTGCACCATGGCAAGCTGGTGGGCATCGTCACCAACCGCGACCTGCGCTTCGTCTCCGATGACGGCCTGCGCGTCGCCGACGTCATGACCTCGAAAAAGCTGGTCACCGCCAAGGTGGGCATCGACCTCGAGCACTCCAAGGCGTTGCTCCACGAACACCGTATCGAGAAGCTGTTGGTGGTCGACGAGGATGGCGCCCTCAAAGGCCTGATCACCATCAAGGACCTGGAAAAAATCAAGAAGTATCCCCTGGCGGCCAAGGATACCTTTGGCCGGCTCCTCGTCGGCGCGGCCCTCGGGGTCGGCCCCGGGGTGGTCGCCCATGCCGAGCGGCTGCTCAAAGCCGGCGTCGACGTGGTGGTGGTGGACTCGGCCCACGGCCATTCACGGGGGGTCATCGAGGCGGTGCGCAGTCTGAAGAAAGCCTTCCCCGAATTGTCGGTCATCGCCGGCAATGTCGCAACCGGCGAGGGCACCCGGGACCTCATCGAGGCCGGCGCCAACGCCGTCAAGGTCGGCATCGGCCCAGGCTCGATCTGCACCACGCGCATCGTCGCCGGGGTGGGCGTGCCACAGATGAGCGCCCTCAAGTATTGCGTCGAGGTCGCCAACAGCTACGGCGTTCCGGTGATCGCCGACGGCGGTATCAAGCATTCCGGCGACCTCACCAAGGCCATCGGCGCCGGTGCCAGCACGGTGATGATCGGCAGCCTCTTCGCTGGCACCGACGAGACCCCGGGCGACACCTTCCTCTATCAGGGGCGTACCTACAAGGGCTACCGCGGCATGGGCTCGCTGGGGGCGATGTGCCAGAGTCACGGCTCCGCAGACCGCTATTTCCAGACCGACGTTGCCAGTTCCTCCAAGCTGGTGCCGGAGGGTATCGAGGGCAAGGTGCCCTATCGCGGGCCGATCACCACGGTGCTCTACCAGCTGCTCGGCGGGCTGCGTTCCGGCATGGGCTATGTCGGCGCGGCGACCATCGACGACCTGCAGCGCAAGGCGAAATTCGTGCGCATCTCTTCGGCAGGGCTGCGCGAGTCCCATGTCCACGACGTCATCATCACCAAGGAGGCGCCCAACTACCGTACCGCCTGAGAGGGCAGGGCGGGGGGACTCCGGCAACAGCAACCAGGGAGGCGGCCTGGCCGCAGGGAAATTCATGGACATCCACAGCGAAAAGATCATCATCCTCGATTTCGGTTCGCAGACCACCCAGCTCATCGCGAGAAGGATTCGCGAGCAGAAGGTGTACAGCGAGATCCACCCCTTCTCCCTGCCCCTCGAGCGGCTGCGGGCGATGAAACCCTCTGGCGTCATCCTCTCCGGCGGGCCCTGTTCGGTTTACGACCGGGACGCCCCTCACTCCGACCCCGGGGTCTTCGCGCTCGGCGTGCCGGTGCTTGGCATCTGCTATGGGGCGCAGCTCATGCTGCAACAGTACGGCGGTGCCGTGGAAAAGGCCGAGAAGCGTGAGTTCGGCAAGGCCGAACTGCGCGTCGCCGAGGAAGGGGGGCTCTTTGCCGGCCTGGGCGGCGAAGGCGGCAGGCATCAGGTGTGGATGAGCCATGGCGACCGCGTCGAGCGCATCCCCGAGGCCTTCGTTGCCACCGCCACCAGCGACAACTCGCCATACGCCGCCCTGCGCCACCGCCAGCTGCCGCTGGTGGCGGTGCAGTTCCACCCAGAGGTCGCCCATACCCTCATCGGCACCGAGGTGCTGCGCAACTTCATCTTCGGCATCTGCGGCTGTCGGCCGGAGTGGACCATGCATTCCTTCATCGAGCAGAATGTCGCCGAAATCAGGAACAGGGTCGGCGATGGCAAGGTCATCTGCGCCCTGTCGGGGGGCGTCGACAGCTCGGTGACTGCGGCTATCATCCACAAGGCCATCGGCGACCAGCTGACCTGCATCCATGTCAATAACGGCCTGATGCGCAGCGGCGAGAGCGACGCCATCATCAAGTTCTTCAAGGAAACCAGCCATCTCTCGCTGATCGACGTCGACGCCACCGACTTCTTCCTCACCGAACTCGACGGGGTCACCGACCCGGAGGTCAAGCGTAAGCGCATCGGTCTCGGTTTCATCAAGATCTTCGAGGAGGAGGCGCGCCGCATCGGCGAGGTCAAATACCTCGCCCAGGGCACCCTCTACCCGGACGTCATCGAGTCGGTGAGCTTCCGCGGCGAGGCGCCCATTAAGTCGCACCATAATGTCGGCGGCCTGCCGGAGGTGATGAAGCTCGAGCTCATCGAACCGCTGCGCGAGCTGTTCAAGGACGAGGTGCGCGAGCTCGGCCTCGAACTCGGCCTGCCTGAGGAGGCCATCTACCGCCAGCCCTTCCCCGGGCCGGGGCTGGGCATCCGCATCATGGGCGAGGTCACCCGCGAGCGGCTGCGCATCCTCCGCCAGGCGGACGTCATCGTCCTCGAGGAGATGCGTCGTGCCGGATGGTACCGCAAAGTCTGGCAGAGCTTTGCCGTGCTGCTGCCCATCCAGACAGTGGGGGTGATGGGTGACGGGCGCACCTACGAGCATGTCATCGCTCTGCGCTGCGTCGATTCCCGCGACGCCATGACCGCCGACTGGACCAGGCTGCCTTACGAGATCCTCGGCGAGATCTCGAGCCGCATCATCAACGAGGTACGTGGCGTCAACCGCGTCGTCTACGACATCTCCTCGAAGCCGCCGGCGACCATCGAGTGGGAGTGAGGCAGCGGGTGGCCCAAGGAGGGACGATGCTCAAGACGGGAATCTTCGTCGATGCCGAGAACATCAGGATGTGCGGCGGCTACGGCATGCGCTACGATGTCCTTGCCGAGCTGGGCAGCTGTGGCGGGTCGACGCTGCTGCGCGCCAATTCCTACCTCGCCGAGGATGGCGAGCGCACCAAGGACGACGCCGAGTACCGGCAGAAGCTCTACCGCTATCACGACGTCATCCGCCAGTGCGGCTTCAAGGTAATCAAGAAGTATGTCAAGCACTTCGTCGACGACGAGGGCATCATCACCACCAAGGCCAACGCCGACATGGACCTGGCCATCGACGCATTGCTGCAGGCGCGCAACCTCGACCGTGTCATCCTCCTCACCGGCGACGGCGACTTTATTCGCCTGGTGCTGGCCCTGCAGAACATGGGCTGCCGCGTTGAGGTGATCGGCTTCAAGTACGTCAGCAGCGAGCTGCGTGAAGCGGCCGACCTGTTCATCTCCGGCTACCTCATCCCCGGGCTGCTGCCCATCGGTGCCCCGGCGGGGGAGAACCGTCAGCGCGGCATCGCCATCAGCTACAACCAGGACCGCGGCTTCGGTTTCATGCGCTACTACTCCCTCGGCCGTGATGGCCTCGTCCCGCACTCGGTGTTCTTCCACTGTTCCAAGGCCCCGGAGATCAACGACAACCTCTTTCTCGACTCGACCAACATCTTCGAGTTCTCCATCGTCAAAAACCAGGACAACAACAGCCGCACCGAGGCCTGGGACATTCACTACGTCAACGGCTAGGGTGGAGCCGCCGCCGGCGGCTCCCGGGGGGATTCTATGGCGACGCTGCTCGCCGCCGACATCGGCGGCACCAAGACCGACCTGGCGCTCTTCGACGGCGACGGAACGGCGCCGTCACCGAAAGCGAAACGGCGCTACCTCAATGCCGGCTTCTCCGGCTTCGAGGCCCTGCTGGCCCAGTACCTCGAAGAGGTCGGCGGCCGTCCCGTCGCCGCCTGCATCGCCCTGGCCGGAGTGGTCACGGGCGAGCGGGTGACTCTCACCAATCTCCCCTGGATCATCGACAGCCAGAGTGTCGGCGAGCGCTTCGGTCTGGGTCCGGTGTTGCTCGTCAACGACCTCACCGCCCTGGCCATGGCCTTGCCCAGTCTTGCCGGGGACGACCTCGTGCAACTGCAGAGGGGGACAGCCCAGCCCGGCGAGCCGTGCGCGGTCATTGCCCCCGGCACCGGCCTTGGCGAGGGCATGCTCCTCGAGGGTCCGGGCGGGGTGTTTGCCCGCGGCTCGGAGGGTGGCCACTGTGACTTCGCGCCGGTGGACGAGGAGCAGAGCGAACTGCTTCTCTTCGCGCGCCGGGAGCTGTCGCCGGTCAGCTACGAGTCCCTCGTCGCCGGGCCGGGCCTTTCCCGGCTCTACCGCTTTTCCCGAGAACGCCATGGCGCGGTGGGCGACCCGGCGGTGGCCCAGGCCATAGCGGAAGCCTCCGACCCTATTCCCCTGCTGGTCGAGGCCGCCCTGCGTCCCCGTCCCTGCCCCCTCTGTCTCGCTGCCGTGCGGCTCTTTCTCGCCATCCTCGGCAGCGAGGCCGGCAACCTCGCCTTGAAGCTCTACGCCCGCGGCGGGGTCTACCTCGGCGGCGGGCTGCTGCCAGCCCTGCACGGCAGGATCTCCTTCGCCCCCCTGCTCGAGAGGTTCAGGGCAAAAGGGCCAATGAGCGAGCTGCTGGCCTCCATCCCGGTGTATCTCGTCACCCGCGGCGATGCGGCCCTGCTCGGCGCGGGACGCTGCGGCCAGCGCCACTTCGCCGCTGGCGCTGCCAGTCATGGACCTCGCTGAGACGAGGCGGGCGGCGGCGGCCTTTGCCGAAGATGGCGAGCGCTGCCCGCTGGCGCCCCTGGGGCGGGGCAATATCAACCACACCTTTCTGGTGTCGTCCTCGGGCGGCCCTTTCGTGCTGCAGCGCATCAACGAGCGCGTCTTTCCCAAGCCGCTCGCGGTGGTGGAGAATTATTTTCGCGTCACCACCTGGCTGGAGCGTGCCAAAACCGCCCTGAAACTCGACTTTCTCTTTGCCATGCCCCTGCGCACGCTGACCGCCGCAAGCCATTTCCGCGACGAGGGTGGCGGCTGCTGGCGCGGCCAGAGCTACCTGCCGCACCGCGGCATCAGCCAGCTGCGCAGCCCCGGGGAGGCTGAGGAACTGGGCCGGGTGCTGGCTACCTTCCATCTCCTCGCCAGCGGTCTCGAGGGGGAGTCCCTGGCCGAACCGCTTCCCGGTTTCCATGTCCTGCCCGGCTATCTGCAGCACTATGACCGTCTTGCCGTTGCTGGCGGGGAGGGTGGCGCGGAAGAACTCTTCTGCCAGCGGGCGGTGGAGCGCCACCGCCTCCGCGCCTTGCGGCTGGACGAGGCCCTACGCCGCGGCCTGGTGCGGGCCGGGGTCATCCATGGCGACCCTAAGATCGACAATGTGCTCTTCGACGACAAGGGACGTGCCCGCGGCCTCCTCGACCTCGACACGGTGATGGTCGGTCCGCGCCACTGGGACCTTGGCGATTGCCTGCGCTCCTGCTGTACTCTGGGCGGGGAGGAGGGGTTTGCGTCGCCGCCGCGCTTTTCGCTGGAGATTTGCGAGTCCGTTCTCGCCGGTTACGGCCGAGCCACCGCGTCGCTCTTCGCCAGCGGGGAGAGCGACCTGGTCTTCGACGGTCTGTTGGCCATCGCCTTCGAACTCGGCCTGCGCTTCTTCACCGATCATCTGCGCGGCGACATCTACTTCAGGATCACGCGGCCCGGCGACAACCTGCGTCGGGCGGCGCGCCAGTTCGCCCTTGTCGAGGACATCCTTGCCGGGGAGGGGGCCATCCGCCGGGTGGTGGTGCGAACCCTCGGCTAATCGCCGAGGCCCTCGGCGGCGTAGAGATAGTTGCCGATGGTGTCGGCGAGGTGGGGCTGGAGGTTGTCGAACTCGATGCCGATGCGGGTCTCCCCGCTTTCCCGGGCAAGGTTGCGCACGATGCCGCCGAGCAGTTGTTCCTCCTTGATGCCCGGCATGAGGCAGCGCAGCTCGATGTTGTCGGCGATGTCGATGGGCGGCAGTGCCGCCTCGCCCTTGTGGCGGATCTGGCAGAGGGCCCCGGTGGTGCTCAGGTCGATGAGCGTGCCGTAGAGTTCCGCGGCGTTCACCGGGTGGAAGGTGCAGGGGATGAAGATGGCTCGCCGCTTGGCCTGGCGCAGCTCGTGATAATGGACGACCACCGGGTAGTCGAAGAAGAGCAGCTGGAAGGGCGCCTCGAGGGCCTTGAGCAGCTGCGTGCCGAACATCCACATGCGTCCGCGGTGCACGTACTTGACGAGGATGCGCCGTTCGAGCCGGAGCCGCTCGGCGGCCTCCGCCGCCGCATGGGGCGCGGTGAGGATGAGGTAGTGGTCGGGGAGCATGCCGACGACGGTGCTCTCGTGGCGGCTGTCGAGGCGGGGAAACTCCAGCTTGACCCGCGAGCCGATCTCCAGCGGCAGCCGTTTGCCAAGCGTCGAGAGATGCTTGAGCGGCAGCTGGTGCTCCCGCACTGGCTCGGCTGCCAGGGCTGCCTCGCGCTCGCTCTTGACGCGGAAGGCCTCCATGACGATGCTCAGCAGTGGCTTGTCGATGAGCCGCCGGCGCTGGCCGTTATAGTAGCGCAGCTGCACCACCGGCTCCTGCCAGGAGAGGATGAGCAGCGCGGCCTCTTCGCCCATGAAGTTTCTCGTCTCGGCGCTGATCAGTTGCCCGTTGTCGATGAAGAGCAGGCCGCGGTCGCTGCCATGATCGACCTGCACGGTGCAGGTCTTCTCCTCGCTCTCCAGCATCTGCAGAAAGCTGTGGATGGGGATGCCCTTGACGGTGCCGCTGGTGTCGGTGTCGAGCAGGTCGGCGGCGTGCTGCAGCAACTCTTCGCCGATCACCGGTTTTTCCAGGCAGTGGCTGGCGCCACGGCGCACCGCTTCGGCGGGCGAGGGGTCGCGGCCCGTTGACAGGGCGATGCAGGGCACGTAGGGAAAGGTGTGGGTGAGCAGGGAGAAGCCTTCCAGGGTTTTGCTGTGCGGCAGGGCAAGGTCGCAGACGACGAGATCGACATGGTGCTGGCTCATGATGCTGATCGCCGCCTTCTCTTCCCTGGCGGTGAGCACGTTGATCTCCTTCTGCCACTGCTCGAACAAGCCCACCATGGCCGCCAGCTCGACCGCTTCGTTTTCAATGATGACGATTGTTTTCATCGGTAGAGGCATGGGGTGACGAGGTATATGAGGGAATCTCAGCCACTATGATCGACCATCTTTGCCTGCAATTGCAAGAGGCAAATGGCCCTTATGGGAGAAAATCCCCCGGCCCCCGCATTGGCGCCTGGTCCTTGGCGGTTGCCATTTTTCCTCGGGAATGCTAAGACCGCAGCAGAAATGCGCCGCCGCCGTGGCGCCGCAAGACAAACCTTACCCTGACTAGGCAGAGATGAGCGACAGCAGCAGTCCCTATACCCTTCTTGCCCGTTCCAGCGAATGCGCCGCCCGCCGCGGGCAGGTGCGCACCCGCCAGGGCGTCTTCGAGACCCCGGTGTTCATGCCGGTGGGCACCCAGGGCACGGTCAAGGCGGTGACGCCGGATAACCTTGCCGAAATGGGGGCCCAGATCATCCTCGGCAACACCTACCACCTTTTCATCCGTCCCGGGCACCGGCTGGTGGAGCGCTTCGGCGGCCTGCACCGCTTCATGAACTGGAAGGGGTCGATCCTCACCGACAGCGGCGGCTTCCAGATCTTCAGCCTCAAGGACCTGGCCAAGATCACCGAGGAGGGGGCGGCCTTCCGCTCGCACCTCGACGGCAGCAAGCTCTTCCTCAGCCCGGAGGATGCCATCGAGGTGCAGCAGGCCCTGGGTTCCGATATCATGATGTGTCTCGATACCTGCATCCCCTACCCGGCGACGCGCGAGGAGACCATCGCCAGCACCGAGCTCACCACCCGCTGGGCGCGCCGCTGCCGCCTCGCCCACAGCCGCCGCGACCGTCTCCTCTTCGGCATAGTCCAGGGGGGCATGCACGCCGACCTGCGCCAGCGCCACGGCCAGGCCCTGATCGATATCGGCTTCGACGGCTACGCCATTGGCGGCCTCAGCGTCGGCGAGGACAAGGAGCAGATGCTGGCGATGATCGAGGCCACCGTGCCGGTGCTGCCTGCCGAGTACCCGGTCTATCTCATGGGCGTCGGCACCCCGGAGGATCTGGTCGAGGGGGTTTGGCGCGGCGTCGACATGTTCGACTGCGTCATGCCGACGCGCAACGCCCGCAACGGGTCGCTGTTCACCAGCCGCGGCCGGCTGACCATCAAGAACGCCCGCTACCGCGACGACGAGCGCCCAGTCGACGAGGACTGCACCTGCTATACCTGCCGCAACTACTCGCGTGCCTACCTCAGCCACCTCTACCATGCGCGGGAGATCCTCAGCTACCACCTCAACACCATCCATAACCTCCACTACTACCAGAACCTCATGCGGCAGGTGCGGGCGGCCATCGAGAAGGACGCTTTTGCCGCCTGGCGCAAAGATTTTTATAGCAAGCTGGGGGAGGAGTGAGTATGTATAACCCTGTTATTGCGACCTGCTCGCCATCTCCCCGCATCTCGCCGCCAGGGGCGAAGATGCCCCTGGATACACCGGGATGTACGGGGAAGAGTTGTCGCGTCGTTCCCTGGGACGGTTTTTCTTTCGGAGGATTTTCATGACTGGGATTGCTTTTGCGGCCGATGCCGCCGGCGGCGCGCCGGGGGCCATGGGGGGGCTGGCGCAGTTTCTCCCCCTGATTCTCATTTTCGTCGTCTTTTACTTCCTGTTGATCAGGCCGCAACAGAAACAGGCGAAACAGCATCAGGCATTTCTCAACGACCTCAAAAAAGGTCAGAAGGTGTTCACCAAGGGGGGGCTGCATGGCACCATCACCGCCATCGCTGACAATGTCATCTCCCTGGAGATCGCCAAGGACGTGGTGGTCAAGGTCTCCCGCGAGGCCATCGGCGGCGGGCTCGGCAAGGACGGCGCCACCCCGGCCAAGGAAGAGGCCAAGAGCGGCGGCTGAAGCATCAAGGGTTGTTGATTCTGCAGGCTGCGGAGAATATCTGGGCCGGATCACCTTTGGCGATCCGGCCCTTTGCTTTTAGCCCTGTCGGCGCAGGCTTCTCTTGCCCCGCCCCCGTGAGATCCGCCGCGAGATGGGGGTGGTCGGGCGGGGACTGCCGGCGGCCAGGACCGTGAACCTATGAGCGTGAAAAAGAAGTACTATGCCGTCGCCGTGGGGCGCTCTCCCGGCATCTACGAGGACTGGCCTTCGGCGGAGTCTCAGGTCAAGGGTTATGCCGGTGCCCGTTACAAGGGTTTCGCCGACTGCGGCGAGGCCGAAGCCTGGCTTGCTGATCCAAGGATCGAACGCAGGGCAGGAGCGTCGCCAGCCCCTGCGGCACCCCCGCCGCCAGCCCGGCCGGGGGCGCTGATCGTCCATAGCGATGGCGGCTGCATCGACAATCCCGGGCCGGGCGGCTACGGGGTGGTCATCGAGAGTGACGGCGAGCGGCGCGAATTGAGCGGCGGCTTTCGCCGTACCACCAATAACCGCATGGAGCTCCTGGCCGTCGTCGTCGCCCTCGAGGAGCTGCGCCAGTGTGCGCGGCCCATCGACATCTACTGCGATTCGAGCTATGTCATTAACGGCATCGACAAGGGCTGGGCGCGAGCCTGGCGGCAGCGGGGCTGGCGCCGTGCCGACGGCGGCGCGGTCGCCAATGTCGACCTGTGGGCCCGCCTTCTCGATCTCGTCGCCCTTCTCGACGTGCGCTTCTGCTGGGTCAAGGGCCATGCCGGACATGTGGAAAACGAGCGCTGCGATGTTCTTGCCGGTCTGGCGGCGCGAGGCGCGGATCTGCCCGAAGACGAGGGCTTTGTCGGCGGGCAAGGGGTGGGGAAAAACTGATGGCCAAGGAATTTTTCAAGGGTTCTGTACTGTTCGGGCCGCTGCCGGCGGTGCTGGTGACCACCGTCGACGCCGCCGGCGTTCCCAACGTCTTTACCGTTTCCTGGATTGGCATCGCTTGTTCGCATCCGCCGATGCTGACCATCGCCGTGCGCAAGGAGCGCCTGTCCTACGACAATATCCGCGCCACCAACGAGTTCGTGGTCAACCTGACCACGGCGGCGATGGTCGGCATCACAGACTTCTGCGGCTGCCGCTCGGGCCGTCGCGTCGACAAGATCAAGCACTTCGACCTGCAGCTGGTGCCCGGCGTCGCCGTCGTCGTGCCTTCCCTGGAGATGAGCCCGGTGGCCCTGGAGTGCCGGGTGGTCAGCGTCAGCGAGCTCGGCAGTCACGACCTCTTCGTCGCCGAGATCGTCGGCAACAAGGTCGACCACTCGCTGCTCGATCGGGATGGCAAGATCAGGCTCGGGGAAAGCGGCCTGCTCGCCTACTGTCATGGCGAGTATTTCGCCCTGGCGCGTCGTCCCCTCGGTACCTTCGGCCATTCCGTCGCCAAGCGCCCCCGGCGCCGTCCGCGGGTTACTCGCGGTCGCCCTCGGGGGCCGGGCGGCAAGGGGTGACGCGGGTGGAGATGGGTGCCCGACGGGGACTCAGGACGAATTGCCGGCGTCCTTGAGCTCCTGCAGGTAGTGGGCATAGAAGACGCCGAAAGTCTGGTCGAGGCCGGTGACATGATCTTTGAGCCACTGGCTGAGTTGGCGCTCGATGCGGGCCGCCAGCGGTTCGGCGACGTTGCCGGCGCGGCAGTCGGCAAGCATCCGCGCAAAGGTCGTGGCGAACTCCTGGTGCGCCTGTTGATGCCGCTTCAGACCCGGGTAGTGCGACTCCGCCATGTATTTTTCCTCGATGGAGAAGTGCCGGGCCGCATAGTGCTGCAGGCGCACGAGCAGGGCCTCCGTCTCGGCGGCGGAAATACCTGCAGCCATGGCCTCCTCCAGCTCGCTCAAGGTGGTGAAGAGCTGTCTGTGCTGGGCGTCGATGACCGGCAGGTGGAGAAGGAAGGCGTCATCCCAGATGAGTGTCATGGCAGGGTCTCGCGGGTGGAAGCCGGAACGGGGCCGCTGGAGTTGTCGGGAAGGGCGGTTCGCCGCCGCGTCGGGCCAGGTCGCAGGCTGCCGCCCGACCCAGGATTGCTGGCGAAAAGGGCAAGCGCAGGGTCACCAGAGGAAGGCGCTGACCCGCTTGTGCATCATCTCCATGGAAAATGCCTCTGCCGCCGGTCCGCCGGCGATGCCGTAGCAGACATGGAGGGGCAGGAGGTGCTCCTCCCGGGGGTGGCTGAAGCGTGCCGCCGGGGCTTCGGACCAGTGCAGCAGGCGGTTTCGGCGCTCGGCCTCGTTAAGCGCGCCGTCGCAGATGGTGGTGGTCAGCCAGCTGTCGAAGGCCTCGTTGCTCTTGCGCGACGGCCCTCCGGGCGGTTCGCGGAAGCTGCCCAGATTGTGGAAGGAGGATCCGGAGCCGAGGAAGAGCACCCCCTCGCGCCGCAGGGCGCCAAGGGCCTCGCCGAGGCGGAGGTGGCGCTCGGGGTCTAGGTCGGCGAGCAGCGACACCTGGATGCAGGGGATGTCGGCCGCCGGGTACATCAGCTTGAGAGGTACGAAACAGCCGTGATCGTAACCCCGTCGCGGGTCGACATGGGCCGCGACGCCCTGCTGGCGGAGGATCTCGGCCACCTCCGCGGCCAGTTGCGGCTGACCGGGGGCGGGATAGTCGATGGTGTAGCTTTCCTCGGGGAACCCATAGTAATCGTAGAGCATTTCCGGCCGCGCGCTGCCGGTGAGGGAGACCTCTTCCTCTTCCCAGTGGGCGCTGATGACGACGATGGCCTCTGGGGCGATGAGGCGTTGCGGCACCGAGGTGAGAAAGGCGATCAACTCCTGGTGGCGCGGTTCGCCAAGCAGGGGCCAGGGGCCTCCGCCATGGGTGAGATAGAGTATGGAGCCGGGCTGATTCATGGCGGAGCTGTGTGATGCTGCTGGGTTCATGTCGATCCTCGTCGCTGTGCGGTAGGGGTGGTGTCGGGAGATGGCCTTAGAGGTGTAAATGATGCCGGAGGCCGCCGCTGTCAAGATCGTCGGCGTGGCGGGGGCCTTTCCCGGCGCTGGCCGGTGAGGGGCCTTGACCTGACCCGGGGGCTGTCCCCTCCTCCCTGTACTGGCAACATTTTTATGCAGGTCGAAGGCTTAGAACAGGGCGGCAGGTCGGCCTGCACGACCCACAACAGGGCGGCATGAGCCGCGAAAACGAGAAGGGCAACAAAGAACAATGGAACGAATCGTAGTCAAGTTCGGCGGCTCGAGCGTCGCTGACGGCCAGCAGATCGACAAGGTGAGGGCCATCGTTGCCGCCGACCGGCGGCGGCGCATCGTGGTGGTCTCGGCCCCCGGCAAGCGGCGCGAGGAGGAGCGCAAGCTCACCGACCTGCTCTACCTCTGCCATGACATGGCGGCCCTGGGGACCTCCATCGCCGAACCCTTCGCCGAGATTTCCGGGCGGTTCGCCCTCATCGTCGCTCAGCTGGGGCTCTCCCCCGCCTTGCTCGACGAGCTCGACCTCTTCCGGGCCGAGTTGGAAAAAGGTTGCGGCCGCGACTATGCCGCCTCGCGCGGCGAGTATTTCAGCGCCCGGATGATCGCCGGCTATCTCGGCGGCGAGTTCGTCGACCCGGCCGAGCATATCACCATCCTCCCCGGCGGGCGCATCGACGAGGACAGCTACCGGGCCCTCGGCGAGCGGCTGCGCGATCCCGAGCGGCTCTATGTCATGGCCGGGTTCTACGGCAGCGACCCCGCGGGGCGGGTGGTCACCTTTTCCCGCGGCGGCTCGGACATCTCCGGGGCCATCGCCGCCCGTGCCGCCGGGGCGGCGCTCTACGAGAACTGGACCGACACCTCCGGCATTCTCATGGCCGACCCCCGCCTGGTCAAGAACCCGCGCCCGATCGAGGAGATCTCTTTCCGCGAGATCCGCGAGATGGCCTATATGGGGGCCTCGGTGTTTCATGACGAGGCCATCGTGCCGGTGCGTGAGGCGGGCATTCCCATCCGCATCAGGAACACCAACCGCCCCGAGGACCCCGGCACGCTGATCACACCGCAGCTCAGCCCGGCCAGCCTCAGCGAGACGGAGATCGCCGGCATCGCCGGACGGCGCGGCTTTGCCATGATCTGCCTCGAGAAATCGCTGCTCAGCAAGGAAAGGGGCTTTCTCCACCGCCTGCTCGGCATCTTCGAGGAGCATGGCGTCGGCTGCGAGCAGTGCCCGTCGAGCATCGATTCGATCAGCGTCCTGGTCGAAGAGTGCCGCCTCGACGGGCTCGAGGAGGTGCTGTGCGAGGAGATCCGTCGCCGGCTGCAGCCCGACAGCCTGGTGGTGGAGCGTGACCTCGCCCTCATCGCCGTGGTCGGCGAGGGCATGGTGCGCACCATCGGCATCGCCGCCAAGATCTTTGCCGCCCTGCACAAGGCCGCGGTCAACGTGCGGGTCATCAACCAGGGGGCCTCGGAGATGAACATCATCGTCGGCGTTGCCGGGAAAGACTACGCCAGGGCGGTGGGCGCCCTCTATGCCGCCTTCGTTCCCGAGGGCTGAGATGCCGCCGGATGCCGTTGCAGCTGCCGCCTCGCCGGATGTGGCAAGTGTCGGTTTTCCCCCGGTGCTGCTCATCCTTGGCACCGACCTCTCCGGCAAGGACCATGTCGCCAACGTCTATGGCGATGCCGCCCTGGCCGCCGGGGTGCCCATGGAGCGGCGTCGCGGAATGTTCTCGGCGCCCGCCGACCGGCGCCGCTCGTCGGAAGGCAAGGGATATCTGGCCCTCTTCCTCGAGCGGCTCTTTCTCGCCACCTTGCCTTTGCACTGCCGCTTCCTGCCGGTGCTGACGACAATGTTCGTCCACTACGACCTGTGGCGTTTCCGCCCGTCCCGTAAGCGTCACCTGGTGGTGGTCAGCCACACGCCCATTCGTCTACTCGCCTTCTCGCTGGGCCACCTCGCCAATCGGGCCGAGGACGTCATTGTGCCGCCACTGGCGGCAGCCGCCCTGGCCAGGCTGCGGCAGGTCACCGCCGCCAGGGTAGTGGTCCTCGATATCGCCCCCGAGGTGCGGCAGGGGCGGCTGGCCGAACGCCGCCGGCGCGGCACCGAGGATATCTTTGACGGCTATATGCGTCGCGATGCCCTGCGCAGCGAGCGCATCGAGGCCATTCTCGTCAAGCTGGCCGTGAGTCATCTCGGTGCGAAGGTGGTGGAAAACAACGATCTCGAGCCGCAGCGCCTGCTTTCCGCACTCCTGCACGTGGAGCCGGGTTCTCTCTGTTGATTTACGTAAAATGACGATTGCGCCGCAATTCTCGCAGAGAAGGCGGATAGCAGAAGTGGTGTGAGGGTGGTGTTGAGGTTGTCCGTCATTCCCACCATACTCCCGTATGCATGAAAAAATTACCGGGTGGCATAAGTTGTTCTGCAGTGCCCTCGCGCTGCCTTGAGCCGTGTGCCGCTGCATTTTTCAATTGACTTAAACGTTAAGGTGATATAAAGAGGAGGGGTGAATGGATTGTTAACGTAAACGTTACCATCGTTAAGGCGGCTGAGCGGCCGAAAGGGGGTACGGATCGTATGGATATCATGTCATATCAATCAATCCCGGCGATACTCAAGGACAATGCCAAGACCTATGGGGCAAGGCCGGCGTTCAGCTACAAGCGCCAGGGGAGCTATCGCAGCCTGAACTATGCCGAATTCTACGAGCGGGTTCTGCAGATGGTCCGCGGCTTGTGGCGGGCCGGCATGACCCCTGGCGACAAGGTGGCCATCTTCTCCGAAAACCGCCTCGGCTGGGCCATAGCCGACTTCGCCATCCAGGCGGGGGGGGGCATCACCGTGCCCATCTACGCCACCAACACCGGCAAGCAGGCCGCCTACATCATCAACCACAGCGAGGCGCGCATCGTCTTCTGCTCCACCCGGGCCCACTACGAGCGGCTCTACTCGGTCAAGGAGGAGCTGCCCAACGTCGACATGATCATCTCCTTCGAGCAGTTCATGGGGCGGCGCTCCTTCCCGGTCTTCTCCCAGTATCAGGTGGCCGAGGTCGATACGCCGGTGGACAATGAGGACCGTCAGCAGATCGAGGGGCAGATCGCCCAGATCACCCAGGACGACATCATCACCATCATCTACACTTCGGGGACCACCGGGGTGCCGAAAGGGGTGCTGCTCACCCAGCGCAATATCCTCATCAACGCCAAGTACGGCGTCGAGCAGCTCGGCGTGCCGCGCGGGGAAATGACGGTGCTGAGCTTCCTGCCGCTCAGCCATGTGCTCGAGCGCACCGGCGGCTACTATGCCACACTCATCGACGGCGGCCATATCGCCTTTGCCGAGAGTGCCCTCAAAGTCATGGAAAATATGGGCGAGGTGCGGCCGACAGCCATGGTCAGCGTGCCGCGGCTCTTCGAGAAAATCTACGCCAAGGTGTATGAAGGCGTCGGGCAGATGCCCGAGAAGCGCCAGAAGATCTTCCACAAGGCGGTGGAGATCGGCCGCGAGTACGTCAATAAAAAATACATCACCAACGAGCCGCTGGGCCTGCTCGCTCTCAAGTACAAGCTCTTCGACCGTCTGGTGTTCAGCAAGATCCGCGCCCGCTTCGGCGGCCGCATCACCTATTTCCTCTGTGGCGGGGCGCCGCTCGACAAGACGGTGTGCGAGTTCATGTGGATCCTCGGCATGCCGGTCTATAACGGCTATGGCCTTACCGAGACCAGCCCGGCGGTGACCATCAGCGGTGTCGGCAAGATGCGTTTCGACTCGGTGGGCAAGGCCCTGCAGGAGACCGAACTGAAACTGGCCGAGGACGGCGAACTGCTTGTCAAGGGGCCGCAGGTGATGCTCGGCTATTACAAGAACGACGAGGCGACGCTCGACTCCATTCAGAACGGTTGGTTCAGGACAGGCGACATCGCCAAGATCGACGAGCAGGGCTTCGTCTATATCGTCGACCGCAAGAAGGAGCTGATCGTCACCGCCGGCGGCAAGAACATCGCCCCGCAGCCCATCGAGAACGAACTCAAGCTCGACAAGTATATCTCCAGTGCCATCGTCTTTGGCGACCGCAAGCCCTATCTGGTGGCCATTGTCACCCCCAACGTCGATACCCTGGCGGAATTCGCCCGCGACAAGCAGATCTCCTACGGCAACATGGAGGAACTGGTGCAGCACCCGAAGGTCAAGGAACTCTACGGGGAGCGCATCAAGGAGCTCAACAAGAGCTATCCCCCCTACAAGACCATCAAGTACTTCGCGGTGGTGGCCAACGACTTCTCCATCGAGGGCGGCGAACTGACACCGACCCTCAAGCTGAAGCGAAAGGTCATCCTGGAGAAATATCAGCACGTCATCGAAGATCTTTACGCCGGCAAGGCAAACGGCGCTGCCGCCGGCGGCAAAACCACGTAGCGCCCTCGGTCCGCCCCGCCCGCGGGACGACGGATCATGGTCGATAGAGGTGACGGGAGAGCTTCGCGTCACAGACAACATGTCGAACGTATGCAACGGAGAACGAACATGAGGCAGATACATAACGCAGCCGTACTTGGCGCCGGAGTCATGGGGGCCACCATCGCCGCTCACCTCGCCAATGCGGGATTGAACATCCTCTTGCTGGACATCGTCCCCAAAGCCCTCGACAAGGCGGAAGAGGCGCGCGGGCTGACCCTGGAGAGCCCCGAGGTGCGTAACCGCATCGCCCGCAACGGCCTGCAGAACCTCCTGAAGATGAAGCCGGCACCCTTCTACAGCAACGACTTCGCCCGGCAGATCACCGTCGGCAACCTCCAGGACGACCTCGACAAGCTCAAGGCCTGCGACTGGGTGGTGGAGGTGGTGGTCGAATACATGCCGATCAAGCTCGACCTCCTGCAGAAGATCGTTCCCCACCTGGCGCCGGGGGCGATTCTCACCACCAACACCAGCGGCCTGTCGGTCAACGAGATGGCCAAGGTGCTGCCCCTCGAGGTGCGCCGCAACTTCATGGTCACCCACTTCTTCAACCCGCCGCGCTATATGCGGCTGATGGAGATCGTGCCCTGCGCCGATACCGACCCGGCGGCGGTGGAGATGATGGCCGCCTTCATGAGCAAGCGGCTCGGCAAGGGCATCGTCTACGCCAAAGACACCACCAACTTCATCGCCAACCGCATCGGCACCTACGCCATCTACAAGGGCATCGAGCACATGGTCGCCCTGGGCATGACCGTCGAGGAGGTCGACTCCGTCGCCGGCCCGGCCACCGCACGCCCGAAGAGCGCCGCCTTCCGCACCGCCGACCTGGTGGGCCTCGACACCCTCGGCCATGTCGGCACCAACTCCTACGAGCTGCTCCCCGACGACGAGGAACGCCATGTCTTCAAGATGCCCGACTTCATGAAAAAGATGATCGACGGCGGGCTGCTCGGCAACAAGAGCGGCGGCGGCTTCTACAAGAAGGAGACGGTTGGCGGCAAGAAAAACCTCTTCTACTATGACTACAGCAGCGGCGAGTACAAGCCCCTGGCCAAGCCGAAGTTCGCCTCGGTACAGAACGTCAAGCAGGTGGACAGCCCCGGCCAGAAGGTGAAGATGGTCGTTGGCGGCAGCGACAAGGGCGCGGAGTTCGCCTGGAAGAGCATTCGCGACACCCTCATCTACGCGGTCAACCGCATCCCCGAGATCGCCGACGACATCGTCAACGTCGACAACGCCATGCGCTGGGGCTTCAACTGGGAGATCGGCCCCTTCGAGATGTTCGACGCCATCGGCGTCGCCGACTTCGTCTCCCGCGCCGAAAAGGACGGGGTCAAGGTGCCGGCCTGCCTCAAGGAGATCGCCTCCTTCTACCGCTTCAACGAGGCGGGGGGCAAGGAGTACTACGACCTGCTCGACAAGAGCTACAAGGCGGTGCCGGTCAAGCCCGGCGAGGTGCGCCTGGAGATCCTCAAGAAGGCAGGCAAGGTGGTGGAGAAGAACGCCTCCAGCTCCATCCTCGACCTTGGCGACGGCGTCTTCTGCTTCCAGTTCCACTCGAAGATGAACTCCATCAGCGGCGACATCCTCGCCATGACCCACAAGGCCATCAAGCGCGCCGAGGAAGAGGGCGTCGGCCTGGTCATCGGCAACCAGGGGGTCAACTTCTCGGTGGGCGCCAATCTGATGATGCTCGCCGTGGCCATGGCCGAAGGCGCCTATGACGACGTCCACATGGTGCTCAAGGCCTTCCAGAAGGCGACCATGGCGGTGAAATACGCCAAGGTGCCGGTGGTAGCGGCACCCTTCGCCATGGCGCTGGGCGGTGGCGCCGAGTTCTGCCTCCATGCCGACGCCATCAACGCCTACGCCGAGACCTATATGGGCCTGGTGGAGATCGGCGTCGGCCTGCTCCCCGGCGGTAGTGGCACCAAGGAGATGTCGCTCCGCGCCATCCAGCTGGCGCAGCAGTTCAACACCGACCCGCAGCCCTTCATCATCAAGAACTTCCAGCAGATCGCCATGGCCAAGGTGTCGATGGGCGCCGCCGAGCTTTTCCCCATGGGCTATATGCGCAGCGGCGACGCCATCAGCATGGACATCGACCGCCTCATCGGCGATGCCAAGCAGAAAGTGCTCGCCCTGGCGGTCAACTACCGCCCGAAGCAGCCGGCGGTCGACCTGCCGGCGCCTGGCCGGGGCACCGCCGCGGCTATCAAGAGCCAGCTGTGGAACATGCAGATGGGCAACTTCATCACCGCCTACGAGGCGGAGATGGGCGGCATCATCGCCTCGGTGATGTGCGGCGGCGATGTCAACCCCGGCACCCTGATCAGCGAGGACTACCTGCTGCAACTCGAGCGCGAGGGCTTCCTCAAGCTGTGCGGCAACAAGAAGACCGCCGAGCGCATCCAGCATATGCTCAAGACCGGCAAACCGCTGCGTAATTGACACGCATTACCCATAAGGGAGAACCGATATGAAAAAAGCGTATATTCTTGCAAGCTACCGTACTCCCGGCTGCCGGGCGAACAAGGGAAAGTTGAAGGACATGCGGCCTGACGACCTGGCCGCCCTGGCCATCAAGGGTCTGGTGGAGCGTACCGGCGTCGATGCCATGACCATCGACGACGTCTACCTCGGCTGCGCCTTCCCCGAGGCCGAGCAGGGCATGAACGTTGGCCGGGTGGCGGCGATGAAGGCCGGCCTGCCGGTGGAAGTGGCCGGACAGACTGTCAACCGCTTCTGCTCCTCAGGCCTGCAGACCATCGCCATGGCCGCCGAGCGGGTGATGTGCGGCTTCGCCGACTGCATCATCGCCGGTGGAGTCGAGTCGATGTCCTGCGTGCCCATGGGTGGCCTCAAGTACAGCGCCAACCCGGGCATGATGGTCAACTGGCCGGAATCCTTCGCCTCCATGGGCGTCACCGCCGAGCTGGTCGCCGAGCGTTACGGCATCGACCGCCAGGCCATGGACACCTTCGCCGTCGCCAGCAACGCCAAGGCGGCGGCGGCCATCGCCGCGGGCCGCTTCGCCGACGAAATCATCCCGGTGGAGGTCGAGAAGACAGCCATCGTCGGCGGCAAGGTCAAACGCACGAAGGAACTGGTGACGGTCGACGACGGCGTCCGCGAAGGCACCACCCTGGAGACCCTCGCCAAAGTCAAGCCGGCCTTCAAGATCGGCGGGCCGGTCACTGCCGGCAACTCCTCGCAGCTCACCGACGGCGCCGCGGTGTCGATGGTGGTTTCCGAGGAGTATCTGGAGAGAATCGGCAAGAGCCCCATGGCGCGCTTCCTCTCCTTCGCCGTTAAGGGCTGCCCCCCGGAGGTGATGGGCATCGGGCCGATCCATGCCATCCCCGCCGCCCTCAAGCTGGCCGGGCTGAAGCAGGAAGACATTCAGCTGATCGAGCTCAACGAGGCCTTCGCCGCCCAGGCCCTGGCAGTGATCAAGACCCTGGGGCTCAACCCAGAGATCATCAACGTCAACGGCGGGGCCATCGCCCTCGGCCATCCCCTGGGCTGCACCGGGGCCAAGCTCACCGCCACCCTGCTCCATGAGATGGGGCGCCGCAAGCTGCGCTATGGCATGGTCTCCATGTGCATCGGCGGCGGCATGGGTGCCGCCGGGGTTTTCGAACGACTGTAGACAACGATAATTTCACCAAATTGCGAGGTAACGATAATGGCACAGAATATCCTGAAAGGCGGCGAGTACCTGGTCGTCGAGACCCCCTGCAGCGATGTCTTTTCCCCCGAGGACTTCACCGACGAACAGCGCCAGATGGGCGAGACGGTGGAGCAGTTCATCAACACCGAGATCGTTCCCAAGATCGAGGAGATCGACAAGCAGAACTTCGACCTGGTGGTCGAGGGCATGAAGAAGTGCGGCGAGCTTGGCCTGCTGATGATGGACGCCCCGGAAGAGTTCGGCGGCCTCGAGCTGGACAAGGCCTCGACCATGCTGGTCAGCGAAAAGATGAGCTACGGCGGGTCCTTCTCGGTGGCTTACTCGGCCCACTCCGGCATCGGCACCCTGCCGCTCATCTACTACGGCACGCCGGAGCAGAAGGAAAAATATCTCGGCAAGATTACCTCCGGCGAGTGGTGCGCAGCCTACTGCCTCACCGAGCCGGGCTCGGGCAGCGACGCCCTCGGCGCCCAGGCGACGGCGGTGCTCTCCGAGGACGGCAAACACTATATCCTCAACGGCACCAAGCAGTTCATCACCAATGGCGGCTTCTCTCAGCTCTATACCGTCTTCGCCAAAATTGACAAGCAGCACTTCACTGCCTTCCTGGTGGAGAAGAGCTTCCCTGGCCTGATCGTCGGCGCCGAGGAGAAGAAGCTCGGCATCAAGGGCTCCTCCACCACGCAGATCATCCTCGACAACTGCCAGGTCCCGGTGGAGAACCTCCTCGGTGAAAAGGGCAAGGGGCACAAGATCGCCTTCAACGTCCTCAATATCGGGCGCTTCAAGCTCGGTGCCGGCGTCTGCGGGGCCTCGAAGATGGCCCTCGCCGCGGGCATCAAGTATGCCAACGAGCGCAAGCAGTTCAACACCCCGATCAGCCGCTTCGGGGCCATCGGCGAGAAGATCGCCGACCTCACCGCCAATATCTATGCCTCCGAGTCGCTGGTCTATCGCCTCGCCGGCCTGCTCGACACCAAGCTGGCCACCATCGACAAGGGCGTCGACAACTACTACGAGGAATACCTCAAGGGCATCGAAGAGTATGCCGCCGAGTGCGGCATCGCCAAGGTCTTCTGCAGCGAGGTGCTGGCCCGCACCGTCGACGAGGTGCTGCAGATCCATGGCGGCTACGGCTTCTGCGCCGAATACCCGGCAGAGCGCTTCTACCGTGACGAGCGCATCAACCGTATCTTCGAGGGCACCAACGAGATCAACCGGCTGCTCATCCCCGGTATGATCCTGCGCAAGGCGATGAAGGGCGAGCTGCCCCTGCAGCGCGAAGCGATGAAGGCCTTCGAGTCGCTGATGACCCCGAGCTTTGAGGAACTGGACGACAGCATTCCCTTCATCAAGGAAAAAACTCTGCTCAAGAACCTCAAGACCCTGTTCCTCATCCTCGCCGGTGCCGGCGTGCAGAAGTATATGGACAAGCTCGCCAACGAGCAGGAGATTCTCCTTGCCGCGGCGGACATCGCCATCCAGATCTTCGCCCTCGAGAGCACCGTGCTGCGCGCCGAGAAGACCATCGCCAAGATGAGCGAGGCCAAGCGCGAGCAGCTGCTGGCAGCGGTGCAGGTTTTCGCCTTCGAGGCCGCCGAGAACGTGACCTCGGCCGCCCGCAAGGCCGCCTTCTATGTCGAGGAGGGCGACACCCTCAACATGATCCTCTCCGGCGTACGGCGTTTCGGCAAGTACGACGCCACCGGCCTGCTCGCCTCCAAGCGCGCCCTGGCCAAAGCCGCCTGCGAGGCGGAGAAGTACATCTTCTAGTCCCCCGTTCCCTTGTGGCCGGCGCCCCAGCAGCGGCTGCCGGCCACAAGGGCCCTTCCCCTCACTTTCTGCCATGAGCGGTCTGGTCCAGCATACGGTCGACACCCCTTACATGGTCGGCGCGGTGCACTGTTACTCGGCGGAACTCGCCGGGGAACTCGTACTCTTCGACACCGGGCCGCCGACGGAAGAGGCGCGGCGCTACCTGCGCCAGCACCTCGACCTGGCACGGCTGCGTCATGTCGTAATCACCCACTGCCATATCGATCACTACGGGCTGGCCTCCTGGCTGGAGGAGGAGACCGGGGCGGTGGTCTATCTGCCCTACCGCGACTGCCTCAAGATCGAGACCCACGAACAGCGCATTGACGACCTCGAGAGGCTCCTCGCCGGCCTGAACTTCAGAGGCGAGGCCCTGGCCGAGCTGCGCCGCATCTTCAGCAGCGGGGCGCTATTCCCCCCTTTCCCGAAGCGGTACCGGGCGGTGGAGGAGGATCTTCCGGCCGCTCTCGGCATAGAGGCCATCCCCTGCCCCGGTCACTCGCAGAGCGATATGGTCTACAGGGGCGAGGGCTGGGCGGTCACCGGCGACACCTTGCTGCGCGGCATCTTCCAGGTGCCGCTGCTCGACGTCGACCTGGCAAAGGGCGGCCGCTTCAATACCTACCAGGCCTACTGCGGAACCATCGAGAAACTCGCCGCCCTCGGCGGCCTGCGCATTTACCCCGGCCACCGCCAGCGGATCGAGAGTGTTGAGGAAACGCTCTTCTTCTACATCATTAAGCTCCTGCAGCGCGTCGAGAACCTCAGGTCGTGCCCGGAGGAGGACGATCTCATGGTCCTTCTACAGCGGCTCCTCGGCGACGCGGTGCGGGACGTCTTCACCCTGTTCCTCAAGGCATCGGAGGTGGTCTTCATGCAGGATCTCCTCCGTCAGCCGCAGCTCCTGCGCCAGGCGCTGATCAATATCGGACTCTTCGCCCGTGTCGAAGACCTCTTCCACAGCGCCGTGGGGCGCTGAAGGAGCACCCATGACATCTCCCGACATCCTCTTCGCCCCCATCGCCATCGGCTCGGTGATCGTCAAGAACCGCATCTTCATGCCGGCGATGCACCTCAATATGTGCCGCAACCACCAGATCAGCGAGCGGCTCATCGAGTTCTACCGTGAGCGTGCCCTGGGCGGCGCCGGGCTGATCAGCGTCGGCTACGCCACCGTCGACGAGGTCTCCGGCACCCCGGCCAACATCGGCGCCCATGGCGACGAATTCCTGCCCGGCTTGACCAGCCTGGCCCGCGCCATCCACGAGGGTGGGGCCCGGGCGACGGTGCAGCTCAACCACGCCGGGCGTTACAACTCGTCGATGTTTCTCGGCGGACGAAAGCCGGTGGCCCCCTCGGCGGTGCCCAGCCGGCTGACCCGAGAAACCCCGGAGGAGTTGAGCATCGCCGGCATCGAGGCCACCGTGAGTCGCTTCGCCGAGGCGGCCGGGCGGGTGCGCCAGGCGGGTTTCGACATGGTGGAGATCCTCGCCGGAACCGGCTACCTGATCAGCGAGTTCCTCTCGCCGCTGACCAACCGGCGCAGCGACGAGTACGGCGGCGATCTCGCCAACCGCATGCGCTTCGGTCTCGAAGTGATCGACGCCGTGCGCCGCGAGGTGGGGGCCGACTTTCCCATCATGGTGCGCCTCAACGGCAACGACTTCATGTCCGGCGGCATCGGGCCCGACGAACAGCTGGCCTTCGCCGAGAAGCTGGCCGCGGCCGGGGTCGACGCCCTGTGCGTCAATGTCGGCTGGCACGAGGCCCAGGTGCCGCAGATCGTCACCCAGGTGCCGCGCGGCGTCTTCGCCTACCTCGCCCGCGACATCAGGCGGCGGGTTGAGGTTCCGGTCATCGCCAGCCATCGCATCAACGACCCCAAAGTGGCGCGGCTGCTTCTCGAGGAAGGCTTCTGCGACATGGTGGCCATCGGCCGCGCCCTCATCGCCGACCCCTACTTCCCCGAGAAGGCGCGCAGCGGCCGCGAGCAGGAAATCGTCCACTGCGTTGCCTGCGGCCAGGGCTGTTTCGACCATCTTTTCAAGATGAAAGCGGTGGAATGCCTGTGCAACCCGCGGGCCGGCCACGAGTCCGAACAGCAGCTCGACAAGGTCGCCACTCCCAAGAAGGTGATGGTGGTCGGCGGTGGGGCGGCGGGCATGGCGGCGGCCATCGCCGCCGCCGAACGCGGCCACCAGGTGACCCTCTACGAACGTGACCTGCGTCTCGGCGGCCAGCTCCATCTCGCCGGGGCTCCCCCGGGACGCGGCGAGTTCCGGCTTCTCGCCGACGATCTCGCCAGGCGGGTGGCGGCCTGCGGAGTGCGGGTGGTGCTGGCCACGGCGGTGGATGGCGAACTGCTCGCCGCCGAACGGCCAGAGGTCCTCATCGATGCCTGCGGCGGCGTGCCGGTCACGCCGCCCCTGCCCGGGGTCGACGGCCCGCAGGTGGTGCAGGCCTGGGACGTGCTCGCCGGCAGGGCCGGGGTCGGTCGGCGGGTGACCGTCATCGGCGGCAACGCGGTGGGGGTGGAGACGGCCCTGCTCCTCGCCGAGATCGGCACGCTGTCCGGCGAAGAGCTCAAGTTTCTCCTCGTCAACAACGCCGTCGCCCCGGAGAAGCTCTACCAGCTGGCCACCAGCGGCAGCAAGGAGGTGACCCTGGTGGAGATGGCCGACAATCTCGGCGCCAACTTCGGCAAGTCGACCCGCTGGGGAATGCTCCAGGACCTCGACCGCTGCGGGGTCCGCGCCCTGAGCGGCGCCAAAGTCGTGGAAATCGGCGCCGCCGCCGTCGTCCTCGACCGGCAGGGCGAGCGCTGCGAGATTGAGGCCGACACGGTGGTGCTGGCGGTGGGCACCCGCTCGGCGCCCTCGCTGCGACAGGCGGCCGAGGAACTGGGCATACGCTATGAGGCGGCGGGGGATGTGCTCCAGCCGGCGACGGTGTTCGAAGCCACCCATCAGGGGCATAAGGTCGGCAGGGCCATCGCCTGATTGCCACCTACATACGATAACAGGGAGATGTCCATGCAATTGCTCAACCCGAAAAACTACAGCCGGGTCTTCTGCGACGAAGAAACACAGGGCCTGGTGCTGAAAACCATCGACTTTTTCGAGACCAAGGGGCTGGCGCGCATCAAGGCCGACGACCAGGCCATGGTATGGTACGAGGATTTTCTCGCCTTTATCAAGGAGGAAAAGGTCTTCGCTCACTTCCTCACCCCGGCCGCCTACAGCTCCAGCGGCGGTCGCTGGGACATGTGGCGCATCAGCGAGTTCAACGAAGTGCTGGCTTTCTATGGGCTCTGCTACTGGTACGCCTGGCAGGTGACCATCCTTGGCCTCGGGCCGATCTGGATGGGGGAGAACGAAGAGGTCAAGCGGCGCGCCGCCAAGCTCCTCGATGGAGGCGGGGTATTCGCCTTCGGCCTCTCGGAGCGGACCCACGGCGCCGATCTCTACTCCACCGAGATGACTCTGGAGCCGCAGCCGGGGGGTGGCTACCTCGCCCGAGGCTCGAAATACTATATCGGCAACGGCAACTGCGCCGCCCTGGTATCGACTTTCGGCAAGATCGCCGGCAGCGGCGAGTATGTCTTCTTCGTCGTCGACCCGCGCCATGAGAAGTATCACTGCGTCAAGAAGATCGACACCTCCGGGGTGCGTCAGGCCTATGTCGCCGAATATCGCCTGGATGACTACCCGGTCGGCGAGGGGGATATCCTGTCGCGCGGCGAGCACGCCTGGAACTCTTCCCTGAACACCATCAACGTTGGTAAATTCGAGCTCGGCTGCGCCTCCATCGGCATCGCCACCCACTGCTTCTACGAGGCTCTCAATCATGCCGCGGCAAGAAACCTCTACGGCCGCCAGGTCACCGACTTCCCCCACGTGCGCAAGCTGCTGGTGGAGAGCTACGTGCGGCTGATCGCCATGAAGCTGGTCGCTTACCGCTCCGCCGACTACCTGCGCGTCGCCGGTGACGACGACCGGCGCTACCTGCTCTTCAACCCCATCGTCAAGATGAAGGTTACCGGCCAGGGCGAGAAGGTGGTGGCCCTGCTGCACGAGATCATCGCCGCCAAAGGCTTCGAGCAGGATACCTATTTCGAGATGGCCATCCGCGACATCGGCATGCTGCCCAAGCTGGAGGGCACCGAGCATGTCAACATGGCGCTGATCATCAAGTTCGTGCGCAACTACTTCTTCGATCCGCAGCCCTACGAAGAGGTCGGGCAAATGAGCCGCCCGGCCGACGACGGCTACCTCTTCAGGCAGAAAACCGGCAAACTGGCCTCGGTGCGCTTCCCCGACTACCGCCTCGCTTACCGCGGGGTGGACTCGCCCAACGTCAAGGTCTTTGCCGAGCAGGTCGCATTGTTCCGCAGCCTTCTCATCACCGCCCCGCCGAGCCGCGAGCAGGCGGCCAATATCGACTACATGCTCGCCGCCGGGGAACTCTTCACCCTCGCCGTCTACGCCCAGCTGGTGCTGGAGAACGCCAGGCTCTACGCGGTCGACGGCGATATCGTCGAGCAGATCTTCACCTTCCTCGTCAAGGACTTCTCCGCCCAGGCGCTGCGCATGATCATCGGCCAGGAGAACAGCCCCGCCCAGGAGGAGATCTTCCGCCAGATGCTGCGCAAGCCGGTGGCGGACGACGAGGGCTGGAGGCGGGTCTGGGAGGTGGTCTACGGCCACCGTGACCGCTACGTGATGAACGAGTAGGCGAAGAGGAGGAAAAGGATGGGGCATCATGCAGAGGGCAGGGAGGATATCGTCCCGCTCATCGACCGTCTCAACAAGTACCCCATCGGGCTGCCCGACAGCGACACGCTGCGCCGCATCCTTGCCATCCTCTTCTCAGAAGAGGAGGCCTATATCGCCTCGCGCTTTCCGCTCACCGAGGCGACCCTCACCGAGTTGGTCCGCGCCACTGGCTGGGAGCGGGAGCGGCTTCGGGCGCGGCTCGAGACCATGGCCGACAAAGGCCTGGTCTTCGACTCCACCTACGGTGGCAAGACCTATTACCTGCTTCTTCCCGGGCTGATCGGCTTTTTCGAGCTGAGCTTCATGAAGCGCCGCCAGGACCTGCCGGTGGAGGAACTGGCGCAGCTCATGCACGACTACCTCTATGGCGACCCCGACAAGAACATGGGGCACGAGTTCTTCGGCGCCAAGACCCCGTTGACCCGCTCCCTGGTCTACGAGGAGCACATCCCGGTCGACTCGCGGGCTGAGACCTACGAGCGGGCGCGGGAGATTGTCCGCGCCGCCAGCTACGGGGCGGTGGGCATGTGTTACTGCCGCCATAAGAAGGAACACCTGCAACAGCGCTGCGACAAGGGCGCGCCGGTCGAAGGCATCTGTATCTCGTTGGGCTCGGCGGCGCGGTTCATGGTGCGCCGCGGCTTCGCCGAAGAACGCAGCCGCGAGGAGCTTTTGGAGGTGCTCGACCGGGCGCGGGCGCTGCGCCTGACCCATATCACCGACAATATCCGCAACAAGCCGTCGTTCATCTGCAACTGCTGCTCCTGCTGCTGCGAGCTCCTCGGCGGCGTGCGCCAGGGCTTTCCCCAGGGGGTGGCGCGGACCGGCTTCACCCTGCGCGTGGCGGCGGAGACCTGCAAGGGCTGTGGCCTGTGCGTCAAGGCCTGCAACGTCGACGCCCTGCAGCTCGTCGGGGAGGCTGGGCCGGGGCGGCGCGTCGAAGTGCTGGCCGGGCACTGCCTTGGTTGCGGCGCCTGTATCGATGCCTGCCCCAGCGGATCGCTCTCCCTGGCGGCGGTCCCCGGCACTCCCCTGCCGCCGGCCGACAAACAGGCCCTGTTCAGGCAGATCCTGCGCGAGAAAGGGCGCCTGCTGCCCTTCGTCGGCCATGAGATAGGCAAGAGGCTGCGCCGCTTCGTCGGCCTGGGCTAGGAGGACGAATCCCCGGGGCGGCGCTGCGGCCGCGACGGGGGTAAGAAATAGGGTGGGGGCAGGGCTGTATCCCCAACCTTGGCGTGGCGCCTCGGACTTCGCGACGGTCCGAGGCGCCCGTTTTTTTTCTGGAAGATATCAGGAGAGAGAAAAGAAGGCGGGCGAGGAGGAATATGCCTTGACGGGTCCCGGTCTCGCGATTACAGTTCACGGTATGAACAAAAATGACAGCCGCAATAAGGTCGCCATTGAGCGCCACAGCGCGGACCTGCAGGAACTGGTCGAAGGACTCTTCCAGTGCTGCCAGGAGCGGATGCACTACCAGAGCGAGCGTTTCGGACTCCCCGAGGCGGAGATGCGCTGTCTGCTGCACTTCCACGGCGAGCGCTATCTCACTGCCAAGGGGCTGGCGGGACGCATGAACGTCGCCAAGAGCCGGGTGACGACCCTGGTCGATGGCCTGCTGCGCAAGAACCTCCTTGAGAAAAGCGATGATCCCGAGGACTCGCGCGTCAAGCTGCTCAAGCTCACCGCCGACGGCGAGCGGTTGGTGGCGCAGATCCTCGAACTGCGGCGGCTGCTGCATCTCAAGGTCGTCGAGGAGTTTCCCCCAGAGCAGCGCGCCCAGCTGCTCAACACCCTGTCGCAGCTACGTCGGGCGATGGAGGCGGTGCGGGAGTTGTTTGTGTGAGGGGTGTTTTTTTCTTAAAAAAGTACATACTGTGAACAATAAGGAGGTTGTTATGGCCGGAGAGAAAAACAGGTATCAGTTCATATGTTCCCGCGGCACCCTGGACGGGGCCTATCCTTCCCTGGTCCTTGCCCTGAACAGCGTGCGCCTTGGCCACGAGGCCACGGTCTTTTTCACCTTTTTCGGGCTCGAGGTGATCAAGAACGGCGGGGCGGAGAAGCTCAAGTTCTATCCGCCGGGCCCCCTTGGCGCCATTCCCGGCATGCCGCAAATGGCCTCATCGATGATGCGCAAGCAGGTCGAGCAGGCCAATATCCCCGACATTCCGACGATGATCGAGCTGTGCATGCTCGAGGGCGTCAAGTTCGTCGCCTGCCACATGACCATGGAGATGATGAAGATCAAGAAGGAAGAGTTGCTCGACGGGGTGACGGTGATGACCGCCGAGGAGTTTCTCAAAGAGGCGGCGGAGTGCCGCATCAACATGTTCACCTGATGGCCGCAAACGAGGAGGCGAGGTCTTGGTGCCGCCCACTCTGTTAATGGGCGAAAAAATGCTTTGAGAAAAGGCTCCGCCGCTGGTAAACCTCAGCTCTCCTGCGGTTGCCGCGCGACCGTTTTGTCTCCTCAAGGTGAGCCATGATCTGCGACCTTCTCGTCAATGCCGGCCGGTACCATGCCCTTCATGGCGGATTTCCCGCCGCCTTCGCCTTTCTCGCCAAACCAGGCCTCTCCCAACTGGCCGACGGCCGCTACCCCATCGACGGCGAGCGCGTCTTCGCCATCGTCTCGCGGGAGAGGGGTCGCCGTCGTGACGAGGCGCAGCTCGAGGCGCATCGCCGCTATATCGATATCCAGCTGGTGCTTGCGGGCAACGATGACATGGGCTGGCGTCCGCTGCCCCTGTGCAGTCAGACCGCCATCCCCTACGATGTCGAGGGCGATATCGCCTTTTTCGGCGACCCGCCGCTCTCCTGGGTGACGGTGGGGCCGGGGATGTTCGCCGTCTTCTTCCCCGAGGATGGCCATCTGCCCCTCATCTCCCACGACATCCTGCACAAGGTGGTGGTCAAGGTCGCCGTCACCGTGTAGCGCAACTCTTCCTCGCCCACGCCAGCCATGAAACACTATCTCTATGCCCTGGGAGCCATCCTCTGCTGGGCCAGCCTCCCGGCGGCCACCGGCTCCGGCCTCAAGGAGCTGTCCACCGAGGAGCTGATGTTCTACAGCTTCACCGCCGCCGCCGGCTTTCTCTACCTCCAGGATCTGCTCTTGACCGGCCGCCGCGTCATCCGCTTTCCCGGCCTCAAGGTTTCGCTCCTCGGGGTGTGGGGCATTTTCATCTATCACTATGTCTATTACCTCGCCCTCGACCGCGCCCCGCTGGCGGAAGGGGCGATCCTCGCCACCACCTGGTCGTTCTGGATCGTCGTCTTCTCCTCGTGGCTGCTCTTCAGGAAGCTGCGGCTCTCTATCGTCGCCACCGCCCTGGTTGGCCTCTTCGGGGCCGGCCTGGTCATTGGCGCCGGCAAGGAGCTTACCTTCGCCATGGGACATCTCCAGGGTTATCTGCTGGCCTTGCTGTGCGGGCTTGTCTGGTCGAGTTTTTCCGTGGCCCTGTCGCGCCTGCGGCTCGCCGAGGAGCCGATGACCGCCTTCACCCTCTACGCGGCGCTCCTCTCCAGCCTGCTCTTCGTCGCCACCATGCCCCACCCGCTGCCGTCGCCGAGCGCCCTGCTCTCCGCCCTGTACCTCGGTTGCGTACCCCTCGGGCTGTCGTTTTTTTTGTGGAACAGGGCGATGGTTGGCGGCAACGTGGTGGTTATCGGCTTTCTCAGTTACTTGACGCCACCCTTGGCAGTGCTCCTCGTCGCCATCATTCATGGCGAAAAAGTGGCCCCGCAGGTGCTGGCCGGCATGGCAGTCATTCTCGGAGCCTCCCTCCTCGGGCGGCTGCTGGTGACGTACGAAAAGAAAAAGGGCGGGTGAGGGCTTTACTCCCGGTCGTGGTGGGTGAGGAATTCGGTCATGCGGACGCGGTAGTCGACGATGTCCTTGCGCAGTGAGGAGAGGTTGGCCATCTTCTCGTCGACCTTGGCGATATGGCTGTCGAGAATCTCGATGAGCTTGGGAGTGATCTTGGTGAAGTCGTTCTCGTGGATGTCGAAGATGTCGGAGAGTTCCTTCATCTCCTTGAGGGAAATGCCCAGGGTCTTGAGCTTGAGGATGAATCTGAGGCGCAGCACCTCTTCCTTGCTGTAGGTGCGCGTGCCACCACCGAGGCGCTCGGTCTTGCCCATCAGTCCTATCTCCTCATAATACCGTATAGTCCTGGTGGTGATGTCGAGGGCCTTGGCCAGTTCGCCGATCTGCACCGGCTTCAACTCAGTCTTGCTCATGCTGCTCTTCCTTGGCGGTGATATGCGGGGCTGCATTCGTGCCGGGTGGTCTGTTTACCTTTACGTAATGCTTTGGTACGAAGGTATCACGTTGATCCGTGCCCTGTCAAATGAAAAAACGAGATTATCGGCCTGTATTGTTTGCTATTGACAGGGGTGAAAAAGGGCCGTGAAAATGTCTTGACCTTTACGTAAACAAATTTTATAAAAGGAGGATGAAAACTCCGCGACGCAGCCCGTGGCGCCCTGTGGCGAGCCGCTCGGCTGCGCTGCGGGGCGCGCAAGGAACGGCTGCCGCCGGTGACCGTGGACAGGCCGCAGGCCAAAGGCGGCAGCAAGCTGCGAAGAAGTTTCAGCGAGTGGAGAAGGCCATGGAATTTACCCGGGAAATCTATTGGAACGTCGGTCACGGCGCCTTGACCTTGGTGCCTATGTATCTCTTGGCGATCATCGCCATCGGCCTCCTCGTCAAGGGGGCTCTGGCCAGGGTTGCCATCTACCGCCAGGGCCTGCCGCTCAACCGTTTCGACCAGTGGCAAAGGCGGCTGCAGCTGGCCCTGCAGAACGTCGTCCTGCAGAAGAAGGTCACCCGCGTGCCCTGGCCGGGCCTGTTGCATGGCTTTTTTTTCTGGGGCTTCCTCCTTCTCTTCATCGGCACCACTCTGATCGTCATCCAGGCCGATTTCACCGACCTGCTCTTTGACGTCAAGTTCCTCACCGGCACCTTCTACAAGCTCTTCTCGGTGACCCTCGACATTGCCGGCCTGGTCTGCATTGTCATGCTCCTCGGGCTGCTGCTGCGGCGCTACTTCTTTCCCCCCGAGGGGCTAGAGACGAAGCGCGACGACGCCATCATGCACGGCCTGCTCTTTACCATCCTCCTCACCGGCTTCGTCATCGAGGGGGCACGGATGGCGGTCACCGAGTTGGGCACTGAACTCGCCCCGTGGTCGCCGGTGGGCCTGGCGGTGGCCAACCTCCTCTCCGGCATCGGCGAGAGCGGGCTGCGCCTGGTGCACAAGCTCACCTGGTGGTTCCACCTCCTTCTCGTCATGGGCTTTTTCATCCTCATCCCGCTGACCAAGTTCCGCCATATCCTCTCGACCAGCAGCAACTACTTCTTCTCCGACCTTGGCCCCAAGGGCAAGCTGGTCAGCCTCGACCTGGAAAACGAGGACAGCGAGAGCTTCGGCGCCACCAGCATCAAGGAACTCACCTGGAAAGACATCTTCGATGCCGATGCCTGCACCCTGTGCAAGCGCTGCCAGGACCGCTGCCCGGCCTATAACACCGGCAAGCCGCTGTCGCCGATGAAGCTCGTCAACCAGATCGGCGAGGTCGCCTTCACCAACCCCGAGGCCAACCTCATCGACACCATAAGCAAGGACGTGCTGTGGTCCTGCACCACCTGCCGCGCCTGCCAGGAGATCTGCCCGGCCGGCATCGAGCATGTCGGCAAGATCATCGAGTTGCGCCGTTCCATGGTACTCATGGAGGGCGAGTTCCCCGGCGACGAGGTGATGACCGCCATGGAGGCTACCGAAGTCAACGGCAATCCCCTGGGGATCGGTTATGCCGAGCGTGGCGACTGGGCGGGAGAGCTCGGCATTAAGAGCCTCGCCGAAGACGCAGAGGTGGACGTGCTCTACTTCGTCGGCTGCTACGGCTCCTTCGACAAACGCAATATCGCCGTGGCCAAGAGCTTCGTGCATCTCTGCCAGGCGGCGGGAGTCAAGGTCGGCATCCTCGGCAAGGAGGAGAAGTGCTGCGGCGAGCCGATGCGCAAGATGGGCAACGAGTACCTCTACCAGAGCCTCGCCAACGAAAACATCGAGACCATCAAGGGCTATGAGGTGAAGAAGGTCGTCACCACCTGTCCCCACTGCTACAACACGCTGGCCAAGGACTACCGCGATCTCGGCTTCGAGGTCGAGGTGGTCACCTACACCGTCTTCCTCAAGGAGCTGCTCGATTCCGGCCGGCTCAAGCTGGATGCCGCCGACCTGGCCTGCACCTACCACGACTCCTGCTACCTCGGCCGTCATAACGACATCTACGAGGCGCCCCGCCAGCTCCTCGCCGCTGCCGGCGGCAAGCTGGTGGAGATGGACAAGAACCGGGCAGAGGCCTTCTGCTGCAGCGCCGGCGGTGGCCGCATCCTCGCCGAGGAGAAGCTCGGCGAGCGCATCAATGTCAAGCGGGTGCAGATGGCCGTCGCCACCGGCGCCCCGACGCTCGTCTCCAACTGTCCCTTCTGCCTGACCATGTTCGAGGACGGCGTCAAGGGTGCCGGGGTCGAGGAGCAGCTGAAACCGAAAGATATCGCCGAGATTCTGGCGGAGCGCATCCGCCAGTGACCAGTCATTGACCACCACTAGACACGGGAGGAAAGATATGAAGATACTCGTCTGTATCAAGCAGGTTCCTGATATGGAATCGAAATTCAAGCTCGACGCCGCCGGGCTGTGGTACGCCAGGACCGATCTCGCCTGGCGCATGAACGAATACGACGAATACGCCGTCGAGCAGGCGGTGCAGGTCAAGGAACAGTTCAAGGACGCCGACCTCACCGTGCTGTGCATCGGCCCGGAGCAGGTTAAGGAGACCATGAAGAAGGCCCTGGCCATGGGCTGCGACCGCGGCGCCCATATCGCCGACGACGAGGTCTGGGCCAAGGAGCCTTTCGAGATCGCCGGCATCATCGCCGAGTTCGCCAGGGGCAAGAATTTCGACCTCATTTTCACCGGCATGCAGTCGCAGGATCGCGGCAGCGGCCAGGTGGGCGTCCTCGTCGCCGAGATGCTCGGTGTGGCCAGCGTCTCCACCGTGGTCAGCTTCGCCTTCGACGGCACGACGGTGTCCGCCAAGCGTGAGCTGGAGGGCGGCGTCAAGGCCTGTGTCACCGTCAAGACGCCGGTGCTGATCACCTGCCAGCTGGGTATGAATACCCCGCGCTACCCGACTCTGCCAAACATCATGAAGGCCAAGAAGAAAGAGTTGCTCTCCACCCCGGTGGCCGAGTTGCTCAAAGTCGACAAGCGCCAGGACACGGCCCGCATGTACTTCCCCGAGAAGAAGGGGGGCGGGCAGGTGCTCGAAGGCGACCTCGGCGAGATGGCCGATCGCCTGATCAAGATACTCAAAGAAAAAACCGCGGTTCTCGCCTAGGAGGTGGATAGGATGAAAATATTGCTTGTTGCCGAGAGCAGGGAAGGCAAGGTGCTTGGCGGCACCTACGAA
>JANJUM010000098.1 GCA_024710585.1 Desulforhopalus sp. | reverse complement strand
CCTGACGTTCTCTTCCCCATGGCTGTATCGTTCGAGGTAGCGGGTGAAGCTCTCCTGCACCAGGTCGGCGGCGAGGTGCCTGTTGCCGGACTTGCGCAGGAGATAGGCAAAGAGCTTGTGGCCATACTCGATATAAAACTGGCGAAACCTGTTCATTGTAACCACATAACGTCAGCCTCCCGCAAAGGTTACAGCTGTTGCCTGAACTTTCCCTGTTTACGTTCATTCGGCCAGTATTTTTTTGAGGTCTGTAACCTTTGCCGGAGTGGTCCGTTATCGGGGCATGAGAGGTCGAAACCGCCCGCGGCTCCCGGATGGTCCGCTAGCCGGGCGTGACCCCGTAATCCCCTCGAGGAGAAGAATGATGAACCTGACGAAAGGACAAAAGGTCGTAATGGTGGCATGTGGGCTGGCGCTTTTTCTGGCTGTGATGGCGTATTCGGGAAGCCGGGACCGGCTCGCCGCAGCTGGCGGGGCAGAAAAGGGGGGGATCGAAAACAGCCAACTGTTGACCGGCAAAGGCAAGGGTCATGGCTATGGCCCCGGAGACGGCACCGGCAATGGTGGCAGCGGCCCGAAGGACGGCAGTGGCTATGGGCCGGGAGACTGCACGACCAGCGTGGCGCGGCCGGTGGAGAAGATGCCGCTTGTCGCCGGGAAGGGCAATGGCGGTAACGGACATGGGCCCGGGGATGGTACCGGCAACGGTGGCAGCGGCCCGAAGGACGGCACTGGTTATGGACCGGGAGACTGCACGACCAGCGTCGAGCAGCGGGCCAACCCTCCGCTGCTCATTGCCGGCCGCGGCAACGGAGGCAATGGCGGCAGTGGCTCGCGGGGCGAGAGCGGCCGCAAGGGGCCGGGCGATGGCACTGGCACCTGCATCGCTTCCTGAGAGCACCTTCCCTTTAGCGGGGCGAGCCTGTGGCGCGAGGGCGCCCCGCCGGGGCAGGGGAAAGCGGCCATCCTGCCCCAGGCCACCGGGCTTACCACCAGAACTCGGGATAGCGTCTTTTCGGGGCGAGGTTATTGACGACCAGGGCGACGAGCAGCATCACCAGGGCGCCGAGGGCCACCGGAACGAGGGCATAGAGATAGCCGAGGTTGTGGATGGCGGGACCGCCGATGACGGCGATCAGGGCGGTCGCACCACCCGGCGGGTGCAGGGTCTTGGTGAGATGCATGACGGCGATGGCCGTGGCCACCGCCAGGGCCGCGGCGAGGATCGGCTCCCCGCCGCAGAGCGTCTGCATGGTGACGCCGACCAGGGCCGAGAGGGTATGGCCGCCAAGGAGATTGCGCGGCTGCGCCAGGGGGCTGCGCACCGCCCCGTAGAGGAGCACCGCCGAAGCGCCGAAGGAGCCGAGGAGCAGCGACAGGCCGTACGGGTCGAGTAGGCGGTAGTGGAGCAGTCCCACCAGGGCGATGCCGAGCAGGCTGCCCAGCCAGGACCAGCCGACCTCGGCGAGGCCGACCGCAGGCGGGCTCTGCCCGCCCCCGCGCATCTTCTCAAAGAATGTGGCCATTGCTCCTCCTTTGCGGGTAGAGGCAGGAGCAGAAGGCGTTGACGAGATCGGTGCGGCTGACGATGCCGAGCGGCCTGCGCTGTTCGTCGACGATGGGCAGGCGGTTGATATTCTTCTCGGCGAAGATGGCGGCGATCTCGTGGCTGCAGAGAGTGGCCGCGGCGGTGATCGCCGGAGCGCTCATGATCTCGTCGACGCGATGATTGCGCAGGTTGACGGCGATGCAACCCCGCTGGTTGAGGCAGCGGGAAATGATCTCCATGAACGAGGCCGGGGCCTCCAGGCCCATGCGGCGCAGGAAGTCCTTCTCGGAGACCACGCCGACCACTCTGTTGTCCTCGTCGACCACCGGCGCCCCGGAGATGTGGTGGGAGGCGAGAAAGGCGGCGGCGTCCTTGAGGTCCATGGATGCCTTCAGGCAATGCACCGGGCTGTGCATGATCTCGGCGGCACGCCGCGCCGCCAGCAGCCGCTCCACCGCATGACGGTAGGCGAAGGAGAAGATCTCCCTGAAATCGGCGGGGCTGATGTCGACATAGCCCTGAATGTCCTGCATCGCCCGGTAGATATCGTCATCGTCGATGGGCGGCGGGGTGAGGTTGATGTGTTGCGCCATGCTCGTTCCTCCGGGTGGTGTTGGGTGTCTGACGGAGCAAAACAGATGACGCGGTGGATTTCCTTGATTTAGGTCAAGCACGGCCATGCCTGCCGGGGGTAAGGTGACTCTCGCCGGGAGGGGTTCCCGGGGATCTGTACCACTCACCTCAACCTGATGGCAAAAGGTCATGAACATCCACTGCGTACAGCATGTCCCCTTCGAGGGCCCGGGCAGCATCGCCCCATGGGCCGACAGCGGCGGCCACCGGCTCGCCATCACCCGTCTCTATGCGGGCGAAACCCTGCCAGAGGTCGAAGAGGTCGACCTGCTGGTGGTGCTCGGGGGGCCGATGAGCGTCAACGATGACGCCCGCTATCCCTGGCTGAGCGAAGAGAAGCGCTATCTCCAGCGCGTTCTTGCCCGGGGGATACCCACCCTCGGCATCTGCCTCGGGGCGCAGCTTCTCGCCTCTGTCCTTGGCGCCCGGGTCTTTGCCAATGTACAGCGCGAGATCGGCTGGTTCCCCGTCGAGGCCACCCCGGCCGCCGCCACTTCGCCGCTCTTTGCCGCCTTTCCCCCCGTCCTGCCGGTGTTCCACTGGCATGGCGAAACCTTCGACCTGCCCTCCGGGGCGACCCACCTGGCGCGCAGCGCCGCCTGCGAACATCAGGCCTTCAGCTATGGTGACGCGGTCCTCGGCCTGCAGTTCCACCTCGAGACCACCCCAGCCGGCGTGGCGAGCCTCATCGGCAACTGCCACGACGAGCTGCAGCCGGGTCCTTACGTGCAGCGGGAAGAGGATCTGCGCGGCAGCGAGGCGGGTTTTGCCGCTCTGAACGAACACCTGCGGCCGCTGCTGTCGCGGTTGATCGCCTTCTCCCCGGCCGGTGTGGCGGGGCGAGAGCGCCCTTTATAACAGGCCGAGGCGCCTGGCCAGCTTGTGGAAATTGCCGCGGTGCAGGCCGAGCGCCCGGGCCGCGGCTGCCTGGTTGCCGCCATGGGCCGCCAACGCCTGCTGCAGAGAGCGTCGCTTGCAGGCCTCGACGGCATCCTTGAGGAGCGGCAGGGAAGCAGGCACCACCTCTGCCGTCTCGGGAGGGGCCAGCCTCGCGGCCAGGGGCAAAGCACTATTGTCGAGGATGCCGGCCTGGATGAATACCGCCTCGCCCCTCGGCACCGCCGCCGCGGCGCGCAAGGCGGCGCGGATGAGCAGGTTTTCCAGCTCACGGATGTTTCCCGGCCAGGAGTAGGTGAGCAGTTCGCCCATGGCTGCCGGGAGGAGGCGGATGGGGCCGGTGCCGAGGCGGCGGGCGATGGTCTTGCAGAAGTGGTCGGCGAGCAGCGGCAGGTCTTGGCGACGCTCGCGCAGTGGCGGGATGCGCAGGGGGTAGACGTTGAGGCGGTGGAAGAGGTCGGCGCGGAAGCGGCCGGCGGCCACCTCCCCCTCGAGGTCGCGGTTGGTGGCGGCGAGCAGACGGACATCGACCTTGCGGGCGCGACCGCCGCCCAACTTCTCCATCTCGCCGCTCTGCAATACCCGCAGCAGCTTGGGCTGCACCGCCAGGGGCAGCTCACCGATCTCGTCGAGGAACAGGGTGGCGCCGTCGGCAAGCTCGAACTTGCCGGTGCGCTCCTCGCCGGCGCCGGTAAAGGCGCCGCGCACGTGGCCGAAGAGCTCGCTCTCGGCCAGGGATTCGAGGAGGTTGGCGCAGTTCACCGACAGCAGCGGCTGCTCGTGGCGCGTCGAGGAGGCATGGATGGCAAGCGCCGCCAGCTCCTTGCCAACGCCCGTCTCGCCGGTGATCAACACAGAAAAATCCGACGCCGCCACCAGCTCGATCTCGCGCCGCAGGTGCACCATCGCCGGGCTCTCGCCCAACATTTGCCCACCCTTGTCACGCCGCACCTCGTGGAGCAGGTCGCGGGCAATGAGGCCCATCTTCTCCGCATTGAGCTCCAGCGCCTGGAGGAGGTCGGTGGTGTGCATCTCGGCCCCGGCCAGGGCGGCGATGGCGCCGATGAAGGTGAGGTCGAGACCGGCGAAGGCGCGCGGGTCGATGGCGTCGGCGGTGAGCATGCCGATCAGCCGCCCCGAGGCGTGCAGGGGGCAGCCGATGCAGGCGTGGATGCGGGTCGCCGCGGCCTGGCCGGCCCGGGGGGCGCTTGCCGGCGACGGGCCGGCGATGGCGAGCATGCCGTCGAAGGGGTCGGGCAGGCTGCTGTCGCTGGGGAAGACCATCGGGCCGTCGGCCTTGGCGATGATGGCCAGGCGGGGATGGTCGGCGGGCAGGAAGCGCTGCAGCATGGCCTCGCGGTCGAGGCCGACGGCGGCCTTGATGATCAGGGCCTCGCCTTCGAGGTGCATCAGCGCCGCGGCGTCGTAGGGAATGGCGCGGCGCAGGCTCTCCAGCAGCCGGGCGTAGCGACTCCTGGCGTCGAGGGCGGCGGTGAGGTCGAGGGCGATGGTGGCGAGAATGGTCAGCTTGTCCATGTTATGAAAAATACACCATGTATTCCAAAAGATCACGCCGGCAATGTTATAAAAACAACAACAAAGTATGTAATATACTGATAATATATAGATAAATATCTGGCATCGCCTTTGCTATGGTCGGGATAAGGACATATCGCGCCGTCACTCCGGCGGCGACCATCTCAACCAGGGAGGCATGCCATGACCACCACCAGGAAACTCTGGCTGATCTTTGGATCGGCACTGTTCATCGCCTTTTTCGTTCTCGGCTGGTATGGCCGGGAGATTTACCGTCAGGTGCCGCCCATTCCCGAGCTGGTGGTGACCAGCGCCGGGCGCACCCTGTTCACCAAGGACGATATCCTCACCGGGCAGCAGGCCTGGCAGAGCATGGGCGGGCAGCAGGTCGGCTCGATCTGGGGGCACGGCGCCTATCAGGCCCCCGACTGGAGCGCCGACTGGCTGCACCGCGAGGCCACCGCCTTGCGGGATGCCCTTGCCATCGCAGAGTATGGTCGCGGCTTCGAGGGCTTGACCTCCTCTGAGAAGGCCGGCATCGAAGCGCGGGTGCGAGACGAGATGCGCGGCAACACCTACGATCCGTCGTCGGGGATCTTGCGCATAAGCGAAAGGCGTGCCGCGGCCGTCGCCCTGACCGCCGACCACTACGAGCGCCTCTTCGGCGCCGACCCGAAGCTGGCCACGCTGCGCGATAACTACGCCATCGTCGCCGACAGCGTGCCGGATAGGGAACGTCGGCGTACGATGACCGCCTTCTTCTTCTGGACCTCCTGGGCGGCGGCCGCGGAGCGGCCTGGCACTGCGGTCAGCTACACCAACAACTGGCCCCACGAGTCCCTGGTGGGCAATGTGCCGACGGCGGCGAGCGTGGTCTGGTCGCTGGTCAGCATCGCCCTGCTCCTCGCCGGTATCGGCGCCCTGGTCTGGTACAAGCTCTTCCACGACCGTGACGAGGAATTGCCCGAACCGCCGGCGGCCGACCCCTTCCGCCTGCTCTCCGCGACGCCGTCGATGCAGGCGGTGTGGAAATATGGGGTGATCGTCATCGCCCTCTTCGTCGTCCAGGTCCTGCTCGGGGCGGTGGTCGCCCACTACACGGTGGAAGGGACTGGTTTCTTCGGCCTGCCGCTGGCCGAGGTCCTGCCCTACAGCGTCGCCCGCACCTGGCATGTGCAGCTGGCGGTATTCTGGATCGCCACCGCCTTCCTCGCCGCCGGCCTCTATCTCGCTCCGGCGGTGGGCGGTCACGAGCCACCTTTCCAGAAACTGGGCGTCAACGTGCTCTTCGCCGCCCTGGTCGTGGTGGTTGGCGGCTCCCTGGTCGGGGAGTGGCTTTCGGTGCAGCAGCGCCTCGGTCTCGATGTCGGTTTCTGGTTCGGCCATCAGGGGTATGAGTATGTCGACCTGGGGCGCTTTTGGCAGATCGCCCTCTTCGCCGGCCTGCTCCTCTGGCTGACCCTGGTGCTGCGTGGCCTGTGGCCGGCCCTGCGCGACCATGGCCACCGCCGCCAGATCGTCCTGCTCTTCGCCGGGGCCTCCGGGGCCATCGGCCTCTTCTACGGGGCCGGGTTCTTCTACGGGGCGCGCACCCATCTGTCGATCATGGAATACTGGCGCTGGTGGGTGGTGCATCTCTGGGTCGAGGGGTTCATGGAGGTCTTCGCCACCGCCGCCCTGGCCTTCATCTTCACCCGGTTCGGTCTGGTGCGCGCCGCCAACGCCACCGCCGCGGTGCTGACCGCCTCGACCATCTACCTCTTCGCCGGTATCCCCGGAACCTTCCATCACCTCTACTTCTCGGGGACGCCGATTTCCATCATGGCCGTCGGGGCGACCTTCAGCGCCCTCGAGGTGGTACCCTTGGCCCTGATCGGCTTCGAGGCCTGGGAGACCTACAGTCTCGGCCGGCGTGCCGAGTGGATGTCCACCTACCAGTGGCCGATCCGCTTCTTCATGGGCGTCGCCTTCTGGAACCTGGTCGGCGCCGGCATCTTCGGCTTCCTCATCAACCCGCCCATCGCCCTCTATTACATGCAGGGGCTCAACACCACCCCGCTGCACGGCCATGCCGCCCTCTTCGGGGTGTACGGCCTGCTCGCCCTCGGCCTGGTGCTCTTCGTCCTGCGCCGCCTGCAGCCGGAGGGGGTATGGAAGGACCGACCCCTGTCGCTGGCCTTCTGGGGGATGAACCTCGGCCTCGCCCTGATGATCGTGCTCAGCCTGCTGCCCATCGGCCTGGCGCAGACCTGGGCCAGCGTCGACCACGGCCTGTGGTACGCGCGCAGCGCCGAGTTCCTGCAACTCCCGGCCATTGTCACGCTGCGCTGGCTGCGTATCGTCGGCGATACCATCTTCCTCGGCGGGGTGGCGGCGCTGGCCTGGTTCGTCATCGGCCTCAAGACCGGGTGGTCCTATGTCGAGGGCTCGCGCCACGCGGGAAGGCAAGCCCTTGCCGGTAACGCCGGCAAAAATGCGGCCAACCTCGCCCGTTAGGGAAAAGAACACGGACCGCCGCCCCGTTGCGGCGGCAACAGGAAGGAGAATGTCATGAATGCCATCAGCCAGTTACGAGAGGAACACCAGGCGGTGACCACCGCCCTCGCCATCCTCGCCGCCATGGCCGACAGAGCCGAATCGAGCGGCTACCTCCATGTCGTCGATGCCGAGAAATTGCTGGAGTTTTTCCGTGTCTTCGTCGATCGCTGCCATCACCGCAAAGAGGAGGGGCTGCTCTTTCCCCTGCTTGAGGAGGTCGGCATCGGCCGCACTGGCGGCCCCATCGGCGTCATGCTCGCCGAGCATAGTCAGGGGCGCGACAGCGTCGCCGCTCTGAGCATGGCCGTGGCCGCCTACGGGGCCGGGGACCTCGCCGCGCCGGAGGAGTTCGCCCTCCAGGCCCGTCTCTATGAGGAGCTGCTCACGCGCCATATCGACAAGGAGAACGGGGTGCTCTTCGTCCTCGCCGAGCGCCATCTCAACGATGCTGCTCTGGCCGGGCTTGAGGCGCGCATGGAAGAACTCGAGCGTGAAGAGATCGGCGCCGGGCGACACCAGGCGATGCACCGCCTGCTCCGCGACCTCGCCTGCCGCTATGGGGTCGAGAGCGACCGGCTGCACTGCGCCGGCCACCATGGGGCAGCGCTTTGTCAGCACTGCTGATGAGGGAAAGGATCATCGGCAAATGGCGGGCGGCATGGTGCCGCCCGAGGGGGCCGAGAGGCCCTGAATGCAGCAAGAATCAGGGAGAATGGCGATGAAGACCTAGCAACCACGCATGTTGGCCAAGAAGTTCAACTTTACCAATATCATAAAAGGAGCATGACCATGAAAGTGGTACGAATTGATCGTGACGAGTGTATCGGCTGTGGCGCCTGCGCGGAACTCTGCCCGGATGTCTTCGTTCTCGATGACGAGGACAAGGCCGAAGTCATCGCCCCCGAGGGCGGCGACCAGGCCTGCATCGACGAGGCCATCGCCTCCTGCCCGGTCGGGTGCATCTCCCAGGATTAGGGGCGCCGGCAGCTCAGGAAAGCCGGTACTTTTCGCGCAGTTGGCGGGACAGACTGTTGACCATGGCGAAGGCCCCGGCCACCGTCTGCCCGCCATCGGGGTTGACCAGGCAGCAGGTCGCCGGCGAGAGCAGGCTGCGCGAGAGAAGCTGCTGCAGGTCTATGTCCTTGCGGCAGAGGTGCTGCCAGATGGCCTCGAGTTTCTTGACCAGAAAGCCAAGGCTCTCCTTGGCATAGGCCTCGAAGCCGGTGGGGACGATACCCCAGACGACTGCTCCCCCGCGGTCGAGGGAGTTTTTCATCGAGAAACGCAGGGTGCGCTTGTCCAATTCGAGCGCCGCGCCGGGCAACTGCTCCGCCGCCAGCACCAGCTGTCTTCGTGGTCGTCGTGGTTGGGCAACTGCAACCAAGAAGATCTGTCGAGGGTCAGGGCGAGTTGCAGGGCCTCGGCGGCGTTGCGGTGGGGCATGACCGCCATGGCGGTGGCGAGAAGGTTTCCGGGGATGGGCATGAGGGGCACCGTGGCGAGAAAGGGCAGGGGCTAGAGCAGGCCCTGCTCCATGGCGTTGCGTTCGGCGACCTGGCGCAGGCCGTCGCTGATGCTCGGATAGACGTGCACCGTGGTTGCCAGGTCGACGACATCCATGCCGAAGCGCACCGCCAGGGTCGCCTCCTGGATGATGTCGGCGGCGCGCGGGCAGAGCATCTGCACGCCGAGGACCTTGCCGCTGCCGCGCTCGGCGGTGAGCAGGACCCCGCCGATGAGCTCGCCCATGACATGGGCCTTGGGAATGCGTTCCAGCTCGAGGTAGGTGGTCACCGCGCGGTAGCCGTGGGCCTCGGCCTGGCGGTGGGTGAGGCCGACGGTGGCGAATTCCGGGTCGACGAAGACCGCCATCGGCGAGAAGCGGTGGTCGATGGTGTGCCCGGCCTGGGGATAAAGCATGTTGCGCACCGCGATCTGCGCCTCCCGTGCTCCGTTGGGGGCCACCATCGGCGGGCCGGTGACGTCGCCGGCTGCCCAGACCCCCGGCACGCTGGTGCGCAGCTGGCTGTCGACGACGACGAAACCGGCGGGGTCGAGGGCCACCCCGACCTCCTCCAGGCCGATGCCGCGGGTGGCCGGCTCGGTGCCGATGGCCAGCATCAGCCGTTCGGCGACGAAGGCTACCTCGGCCCCGTCGATGCGCGCATAGAGGCAGGTGGTGTCGCCGACCTTTTCCACCCGCTCGGCGACGATATTGCAGAACACCTCCACCCCATCGCGCTGCAGCATGCGGCGGAACTGCTCGGTGAGCCGCTTGTCGAACTCGGCGAGAAGGCGCGGGCCACGCTCGAGGATGGTTACCCTGGTGCCGAAGCGGGCGAGCATCTGGCCCATCTCCAGGGCGATCACGCCGCCGCCGAGGATGGTGATCGAGGCCGGGAAGCAGGGCAGATGCAGGGCGCTGTAGCTGTTGAGGGCCTCGACCTTGTCGATGCCCGGCAGGGCGACGCCGCGCGGCCTGCCGCCGGTGGCGATGAGGATGTTGGCGGTGCGCAGCACCTCGCCGTTGACTTCGACCTCGTTGGCGGAGCGCAGGCGGCCGCGGCCACGCACCAGGTCCATGCCGGGGGTGCCGTCGAGCTCCTTCTGGTAGTGGTCTTCACGGATGGTGCGCACCGCCTCCTCCTTGAGGGGCATCAGCGTGCCGCAGTCGGGGGCGCCGGCCTGGAGGTTGAGCCCCCAGCGCATGCCCTTACGGGCGCCATAATACATCTCCGCCTTGTGGATGAGGGTCTTGCTGGGGATGCAGCCCCAGTTGACGCAGGTGCCGCCGGGCTGCGACTGCTCCACCAGCAGCACCTTCCAGCCGGCCGCGGCGGCGAGGCGCGCTCCGGCAAAGGCGGTGGTTCCGGCTCCGAGGATGACGAGATCGTACTGTTCGTTCATGCGCGACGGTGCTCCGCAGGGATCGGGGGAGGGAGGCGGCCGCCGCCACAGGCGCTGGCCCGGGCGGCGGCCCTTTGCCACAGGAGGCTTACTTGCCGGCCATCATGGCGGCGATGTCCTCCGGGGCGGTGGTGATGGGCTTGATGTTGAATTTTTCCACCAGGACCTTGGCGACGCCGGGCGAGAGGAAGCCGGGCAGGGTCGGGCCGAGGCGGATGCCCTTGACACCAAGATAGAGCAGGGCGAGGAGAACCGCCACCGCCTTTTGCTCGTACCAGGCGATATCGAAGGACAGCGGCAGGTCGTTGATGCTCTCCAGGCCGAAGACCTCTTTGAGCTTGAGGGCGATGACCGCCAGGGAGTAGCTGTCGTTGCACTGCCCGGCGTCGAGGACTCTGGGGATGCCGCCGATATCGCCGAGGTTGAGCTTGTTGTAGCGGTACTTGGCGCAGCCGGCGGTGAGGATGACCGTGTCTTTGGGCAGGTTCTCGGCCACCTCGGTGTAATAGTTCCTCGTCTTGTGGCGGCCGTCGCAGCCGGCCATGACGATGAAGCGCTTGATCGCCCCGGACTTGACCGCCTCGACCACCTTGTCGGCCAGGGCCAGCACCTGATTGTGGGCGAAGCCGCCGACGATGGTGCCGCTCTCCAGCTCGGTCGGCGGGGGACAGCTCTTGGCCCTGGCGATCAGCGCCGAGAAGTCCTTGCTGCCGCCGGCGGGGCGGTCGGCGATATGCGTGGCGCCGTCGTAGCCGACGACACCGGTGGTGTAGAGTCGGTCGAGATAGGTGTGCTCCTTGCGCAGCGGCACCAGGCAGTTGGTGGTCAGCAGCACCGGGCCGTTGAAGGACTGAAACTCGCTGTTCTGGTGCCACCAGGAGCCGCCGTAGTTGCCGACGAAATGGGCGTATTTCTTGAAAGCCGGGTAGAAATTGGCGGGCAGCATCTCACCGTGGGTGTAGA
>JANJUM010000092.1 GCA_024710585.1 Desulforhopalus sp. | reverse complement strand
ATCGTCATCAGCGACCTGGAGCGCCGGGCGCTGGCGGTCAACCGCGCCTTCACGCGCATCACCGGTTACGCCGAAGCGGAGGTTCTCGGCCAGGACGTCGACCTGCTGCTGCGCGCGACGCCGGATGCCGGACACTACGCCGGCTGCCTCGCCGACGGCCCCAGACCGTCGCGCACCGCCTGTACGTTGATGGAGCCGGCACCACCGGCCAGTTCGACTTTGCGGTTATAGGCATCGAGCCACGCCGCCAGACGCGGCCGCAGTCCATCTTCCATTCCCCTCTCCTCCCCTGCGGGCATAGTGTCCCCTTGCCTCACTTTTGCGCCCACCGCCGCGCCCTCAGACCCATTCCAGTATGCCCGCCGCTGCCCGGCCAACCGGACCCTTTTTCGATATCTCTTCCCCAAACCAGCAGCTTAGGGTATGATGGTTCGGTCATTTTTGCTCATTTTACGTCAACTGTCATTTCAAATCGGGAGGAACGCATGGAACGAGTGGTACTAGTCGCCGGGGCGCGCACCGCTGTCGGCAGCTTCGGGGGAGCTTTGAAGGATATCGCCGCGGTCGACCTCGGGGCGACGGTGATCAGGGAAGTGCTCAAGCAGCAGAATCTCCGCCCGGTGCTGAGCGACGACATGGTAAGCGGCAAACCGGACAAGCTCAAAGATCAGGGCCCGATCCCCCTGGAAACCAATGCCGACACCTGGGACAAGGCCGCCACGCCGCTGGCCGTCGACGAAGTCATCATGGGCAACGTGCTGCAGACCGGCCAGGGCCAGAACCCGGCCAGGCAGGCGATGATACGCGCCGGCATGCCCAAGGAGACCCCGGCCTTCACCGTCAACAAGGTCTGCGGCTCCGGTCTCAAGGCTATCACCCTCGGCGCCGCCTCGATCATGTCCGGACAGGCCGAAGTGGTCATCGCCGGCGGCATGGAGAACATGTCGCAGGTGCCCATGGCCCTGCCCAAGGCCCGCTGGGGTTATCGCATGGAGGTCAGCGGCCAGGGCAACATCACCGATCTGCTGGTCTTCGACGGCCTCTACGAAATCTTCTATGGCTACCACATGGGCATCACCGCCGAGAATATCGCCGCCAAATACGCCATCAGCCGTGAGGATCAGGACAAGTTGAGCGTCCTCAGCCACGAGCGCGCCCGCCGCGCCATCGCTTCCGGCGCCTTCAAGAAGGAGATCGTGCCGATCCCCATCAAGACCCGCCAGGGAGAGATCCTCGTCGACACCGACGAGCGGCCGATGGAAACCAGCATGGAGAAGATGGCGCGGCTGCGCCCGGTATTCACCAAAGACGGCACGGTCACCGCCGGCAACGCCTCGGGCATCAACGACGCGGCAGCAGCCGTGCTGATGATGTCGGCCAGCAAGGCCCGCGAGCTGGGCCTCAAACCGATCCTCGAGATCAAAGGCTTCGCCTCCGGCGGCCTCGACCCGGCCTTCATGGGCCTCGGCCCGGTGCCGGCAGTGCGCTCCGCCTTGAAGAAGACCGGCATGAAGCTTGGCGATATCGACATGATCGAGCTCAACGAGGCCTTCGCCTCCCAGGCCATCGGCTGCATGCTCGAACTGGGCATCCCGGTGGAGCTGCCCAACCAGGTGGGCAGCGGCATCTCCATCGGCCACCCCATCGGCTGCACCGGCGCCCGCCAGGTGGTTAGCGGCATGCACCTCATGCAGCGTGACAACAAGAAGACCGGATTGTTCAGCATGTGCATCGGCGGCGGCATGGGCATGGCGATGATCGCCGAGCGTATCGGCTGATCGTCTCCTCCGCAAGAGCCAAAAAGCGAATCCCCCGCTGCCGTGAACCCGGCAGCGGGGGATTCGTTTTTGAGGATTTCCTCTTCAGAGGGCCGGCCGAGCCGGCCTCCACTCTATCAATATTTGTAGGCCGACTCGCCGTGGCTGGTGGTGTCGAGGCCCTCGCGCTCCTCGTCGACGGTGACCCTCAGCCCGATGACCATGTCCACGACCTTGTAGGCGACCAGAGAGACGATCCCCGACCACAGCAGGGTGGTGCCGATGCCCCACAGCTGGCTGATCATCTGCCCGGTGGTGGAATAGTCGGCCACCTTGTTGGCGACGTAGTCGTAGACGCCGACACCGCCGAGAGCCGGATTGGCGAAGATGCCGGTGAGCAGAGCACCGAGGATGCCGCCGACCCCGTGCACGCCGAAGACGTCGAGGGCGTCGTCGGCACCGAGCAGCCGTTTCAGGCCATTGACACCCCACAGGCAGACCACGCCGGCGAGCAGGCCGATGATCAGGGCGCCGCCGATACCGACCCAGCCGCAGGCCGGGGTGATGGCGACCAGCCCGGAGACCGCGCCGGAAGCCGCACCGAGCATGGAGGGCTTGCCTTTCAGCATCCACTCGGCGAAGAGCCAGGAGAGGGCGGCGGCAGCGGTGGCGGTCATGGTGTTGCCGAAGGCCAGGGCAGCCAGGCCGGTGGCCTCGAGGTTGGAGCCGGCGTTGAAGCCGAACCAGCCCACCCAGAGAAGCGAGGCGCCGATCATCGTCATCGTCAGGCTGTGCGGCGCCATGGATTCCTTGCCATAACCAACCCTCTTGCCCACCATGAAGGCGCCGATCAGACCGGCGATGGCGGCGTTGATATGCACGACGGTGCCGCCGGCGAAGTCGATGGCCCCCTTCTGGAAGAGAAAGCCCGCGGTGGCCCCAGCTTTGGCTGCGGCGTCGGCATCGGTGTAGGCGTCAGGGCCGGCCCAGAACCATACCATATGGGCGATGGGCAGGTAGGCGAAGGTGAACCACAGGGTGATGAAGGCCAGCACCGCCGAGAACTTCATGCGCTCGGCGAAGGCGCCGAGGATGAGGGCCGGGGTGATGGCGGCAAAGGTCGCCTGGAAGAAGACGTAGATCAACTCGGGAATGACAACGCCCTTGCTGAAAGTCGCGGCGACGGAATCAACGGTGACCCCAATCAGGAGGATCTTGCTGAAGCCGCCAAAAAAGGCATTGCCTTCGGTAAAGGCCAGGCTGTAACCGTAGACCACCCACAGTACCATGCACAGGCAGAAGACGGTGAACACCTGCATCAACACTGAGAGCATGTTCTTGGTACGCACCAGGCCGCCGTAGAAGAGGGCCAGGCCAGGGATAGTCATCAGCGACACCAGCACGGTGGCGACGATCATCCAGGAGGTATCGCCCTTGTTGGGTACCGGAGCGTCGGCGCCAAAGGCAGCTCCGGCACCGACCGCCAGCAGAGCTGCAACCACGGGAAGAAGAGAGAGTTTTTTCATGGGTAGGTTCCTCCGCTGTTTAAATGGCGCTCGTGCCGGTCTCGCCGGTGCGGATGCGCAGGATGTGTTCAAGGTCGAAGACAAAGATCTTGCCATCGCCGATTTGCCCGGTGTGAGCGGCCTTGCGGATTGCCTCGACGGTCTTTTCCGCCAGGTCGTCGGCCACCGCCGCCTCGATTTTCAGTTTGGGGAGAAACTCAACTACGTACTCGGCGCCGCGGTAGATCTCGGTATGGCCCTTCTGGCGGCCAAAGCCCTTGACCTCGGTGACCGTCAACCCGGTAACGCCGATGGCAGTGAGAGACTCCCGGATGTCGTTCAGTTTGAACGGTTTGATGATCGCTGTGACAAATTTCATGTTTTCCTCCAGCAGAGTGGGTGTGCAACTACGATTGGCCTCTCGGTGTGTCGACGCCCCGGTTAAAGCAAGGGTGGTGCCACCTGCGACAGGATTTTTATATTTTTAGTGATTTCAGTGCTGTAAGACTTATTAGCTCACTGCCAGAGGAATTGGTACAGAAAAATACATCACATTAATGTTATACTTTTCTATTTTAGCTAAACATTAATGTAATCTTTGTTCAATATTGGAAGAGAAGGCGAGGGGCTTGCGACAAGCCGTCTTCACTTACGTTGCGGGGGTCGCAGGAGAAATGGATGGGGGAAGGGAGACGGCGCGGCCGTCGATATAGAGAGCGTGCAGTTGCGGCAGCCGCCTGGGCAGGTCACTGGCATCGCCTTCGACCACGAGGAATGTCGCGGGGCCGCCCTTCTCCAGTGTCCCGGAACCGGGCAGCCCGAGCAGCCGCGCGCCGACGCTGGTAGCCGCGGCCACCGCCTCCCCGGCGGAAAAGCCGGCCTCGATGAACAGCCGCATCTCTTCCGCCACCGAGCGGCCGTGATGGACGCCCAGGCTGCCGGCGTCGGTGCCGATGGCCACCCTCACCCCGAGGCGCCGTGCCAGGGCCAGCTGCTCCAGCTGCTCATGGAGCGTCGCCTCGATCACCGAGCGCTGCGCCTCGCCGCCGAGGGCGCCAAAGTTGTCGAGGAAGGCCCGCATGGTGCACGCCGTCGGCACCCAGATGGTGGCGCTGCCAGCCATCAGTTCGAGGTTCTCGCGCCCCATGAAGAAGCCGTGCTCGATGGAGTGGCAGCCGGCGAGCAGGGCGTTGCGCACCGGCTCGCGGCCATTGGCGTGAACCATCACCTTGCGGCCGCAGTTGGCGGCGGCCCGCACCGCGGCGAAAAGCTCTTCGACATCGAACTGGCTCTTGGTCTCCTGAGCGAAGACCTTGAGACTGTTGAAGCCGGAGTTGACGATCTTCACCTGGTCGACCGCCTGCTCCTCGCCAGCCACGGCAGCAGCCAAAGTTTCACCGGCCCGCGGCGTGCGGCCGATGATGCGGCCATAGCGCCCCTCGCGATGCCAGCCGCGCCCCACCACTTTGAGCGACAAAGGTGGCGGCATGGCGGCGCTGGTACGGAAGGCGAGGGCATAGCCCCCCTGGTCGCCGCCGTCGCGCGCCGCCAGCACGCCGTGGGCGAGGAAGGACTCGGCATGGCAGGTCATCGCCGGCAGCAGCTGGCCATAGTCGGCGGACAGCTGCGCCACGCGCCGCTCGCGCTCGCAGGTGGCCGACATGAAGAGATGAACATGACCATCCACCAGGGGCGGCAGAATGGTGCACCGCGACAGATCGACGACCGGCTCCCGATCACTCCGAGCCTCGGCGCGGTCTTCTTCGATTGCGGCGATGCGGCCGCCCTCGAGGCTCAGCAGGCGACCTCGCTGGGCCGGGCCGCCCTTGCCGTCGAACATCCAGCCGACGCGAAGAAAACGTCTCTCCATCATTGCCCTGCCTTGAAAATGCTTTTCGCCATGGCTTGACCCGCCACGATAAAGGAATAGCGTCACAGACGCCCGTGAAATTCCTCCCCGGGCTTCGTCCGCAGTGCGCAAGTCGGCAGCTTCTGGTATAGCTGACCCCTGACCATAACTCCAGCCAGAGACGAGAGCCATGCCGCACAACAGCTTCAATCCTCCGCGACCCCTGCGCAACCCCCACCTGCAAACCATTCTCGCCAGCACCCGCCCGCGACGGCTGCTGGTCGCCGCGAGAGCCAGGGCTCTTGTGGCGGCAAGCCGCGAGGAAGTCCTCGATTGCGGCCAGGGGGTGCGCCTGCTCGGGGTCTATTCCAGCGGCCCGGACGTACGCAGGGGCTTGGCCATCCTCCTCCACGGCTGGGAGGGCAGCGCCAACTCCTCCTATCTGCTGTCGGCGGCAGCCACCCTCTTCGAGGCCGGCTTCGACGTCTTTCGCCTCAACCTCCGCGATCACGGCGACAGCCATGGCCTCAACCGCGAGATCTTCAATTCGGCCCGCCTCGACGAGGTGCGCGGGGCGCTTGCCTCCATCCTCGAGCGCCACCGCCTGCGCCCGGCATTCATGGCCGGTTTCTCCCTCGGCGGCAACTTCGTCCTGCGCCTCGGTCTCTCGGCCGCGGCCGCTCCCCTCGAGCTGACCGCCCTGGCCGCCGTCTGTCCGCTCATCGACCCGGCGGCAACCACCTGGCGTCTCGAGGCCGACTTACCCCTCTATCACCACTATTTCGTTCACAAGTGGCAGCGCTCGCTGCGTCGCAAGCTGCAGCTCCATCCCGGGCTCGACGACGCCAAGGCCCTGCTGCGCTGCCGCTCGCTCAGCGCAATGCACCGCTACTTCGTGCCGCGCCACACCCCTTACGCCACCCCGGAGGACTATTTCGCCGCCTACACGGTCACTGCCGAGATGCTCGCCGCTGTAACCCTGCCCTGCCATATCATCGCCGCCGACGACGACCCGATCACCACCAGGGGCGATCTCGACGCCGTCGGTCGGCCGCCGTCGGTGACCTTCCATCACACCCGCCACGGCGGGCACTGCGGCTTTCTCAGGGATCTCGCCCTGCACTCCTGGGTCGACGACGAGCTGCGCGGCATCTTCGCCGGCTATTGTCCCGGATCTACTTGAGCGTCTTGAACTCGTTGACGAGAAGCGTCGGTCCGGCCGGGCTGATATAGGGGAAGGTGGCGTAGATTTCGACCACCATGCCGGGTTTGGTCTCCGCGATGAGACGTTCGCCGACGCGATCCTCGACGAAGACGCCGAGAGTGGCGCCCTTGGCGGAGCGCAGCGCCTGGCACTTGCTGATCGCCAGTTTGTCGATCGCTTCCTTCTTGTTGCCCTGCATGAGCAGGGTGCGCTTGAGGATGTCGGCGTTGCAGTTCTGCAGCGGCGCGGCGAGTACGGCGCGGAAGCGCAGCTTCTGCGGCACCACCAGCTTGACCCCGGACTTGATCTTCGGGGTGGCGAGCAGCTGGTCGAGGTCGCTCGGTTTGTACTGCTCCTCCTCCACCGCACGAACCGGGGAAAGGCCCAGCACGAAAACGGCAACCACCATCAACAACAGGACTCTCATGCTTCCCTCCTTGATCTCCGCCGCCATAGCCCACGGCACAAAGCGCGGCACCCGGCAGGGGCCCGGCGAGGACGGCGTTGGACTGTTGCTGCGATGCTACAATGGCCCCAAAAGCCCGTCAACAGGAAAGGGCCCGGCTGCACTGCACCCTCAGCGGGAGAGTTCGCGCCCTTGACGGTTTTCCTTGTTGCCCGGCGCGCCGTTTTCCCCTATTGTAGGGCGATTCCTGCCCGGAGACAGGGAAACCTCGCCACCCTCTCGTACAACTTTCGTACCCGAAGAAACACCCATGCCGCGCATCGCTTCTTTCGCCATCCTCCTCCTGCTCTTATGCACCGCCTGCGCCCAACCCCGCCATGGCGGCGAAGCTCTCAAGGCGGTCAAGGCGCCGACCGCCTTCGGCGTCGACCGGGTCATCGACGTCGGTCGGGTCAGGGCCCACGTCGTCGAAGCCGGTGACGGCCCGCCGGCCATCCTCATCCCGGGGTTGTTCGGCACCTACCGCGGCTTCGAGCGCATCATGCCCCTGCTCGCCCCCCACTTCCGCCTCTACGCCCTCGACAATTTCGGCACCGGCGACTCCGACCGCCCGAACGAGGACTTCAGCTATACCGTCGACGAGCAGGCGGACATGATCGTCAGGCTCATGGACCGGCTGCAGCTGGAGCGAAGCACCTTTATCGGCGTCTCCTACGGCGGCATGATCGCCCTCAATATCGCCGCCCGCTACCCGCAACGGGTGCAGGCGGTGGCCTGCATCGAGGGGGCGGTGATCATGCCGCGCCCCTCGCCCTATTCCTTCATGGAACGGGGCCTCGAAACCCCGGTGCTCGGCGAGGCGATCATCGCCCTCATCCGCTCCGGCCTGCTCGACCGGACCATCGCCCGCGACGTCATGGGCCACGCCTGGGAAAGCCTCGACGACACTGACCGCGCCGAGGTGATGTCGATCATCTCCCACTACACCGATGCCGCCACCCGCCCCACCTGGCTCGGCCTGGCCCGGGCGCTGCACCTCAGCCGCGATTTTGATGACCAGGCGAAGTCGATCTCCGCGCCGGTACTTTATCTCTACGGCGAAAAGACCTCCTTCGCCCGCATGGTCGACACCAATATCTCCTACTTCCGCCGGCACCTGCCCCACGTCGACCTGGTTTCCTTCAGCGACGGCATCCACGACCTCGAGTTGCAGAAGCCACGGGAGACAGCCACAGCCATCGTCGAATTCCTCGCCTCCGAGCGCCTCGACACATTGGCCGACGCGGGCGAGAGGTCGCCCCGCCGCTATCGACTGCCAGCCATCGACTGACGGAGACTGGCGTCTCCTTCAGCTCCCCGCATCCTGTGGAGGTGTCGCCGGCGGCCGCCGCCGGTCGACCCACTGCTTCTTGACCTCCTGATAATGACGTTCGACAATGCCCGCGGCCTCTTCGGCGGTCTCGACAAAGCGGAAAATCTCCAGATCCTCCGGCGAGATCACCCCCTCCTCGACGAAAAACTCGAAATTTATCGCCCGGCGCCAGAAATCCTTGCCGAAAAGAAGCACCGGCAGGGGTTTGATCTTTTTCGTCTGGATCAGGGTGAGGGTCTCGAAGAGCTCGTCGAGGGTGCCGAAGCCGCCGGGGAAGGCGATCAGGGCCTGGGCGCGCATGAGGAAGTGCATCTTGCGGATCGAGAAATAGTGGAACTGGAAGCAGAGCTCCGGGGTGATATAGCGGTTGGGGGCCTGCTCGTGGGGGAGGACGATGTTGAGGCCGATGGTCTTGGCCCCGACCTCGCTGGCCCCGCGATTGGCCGCCTCCATGATCCCCGGCCCTCCACCGGTAATGACCACCATGTTGCGCCCGGAGCCGGGGTGGTAGATCTTCGACAGCAGGCCGCCGAGCTTGCGCGCCTCGTCGTAGTAACGGCTCTTGTCCTGGATACGGCCAGCCACCGCCAGCTTGCGCTGCAACTCGGCGTTGCCGGGGTCGGCGGCGAGAGCGCGCTCGGCGGCGGCGACGCGCTCCGCAGCCTCGGCCGCCTCGGGGATGCGGCTGCCGCCGAACACCACCACCGTGGCGTCGATGCCGTGCTCCTGCTGCAACATCTCCGGTTTGAGCAGCTCCAACTGCAAGCGCACCGGACGCAACTCCTCACGGGTAAGAAAATCGATATCGGTGTAGGACAGCCGGTAGCTGGCCGACATGGTCTGTTCGGTCTCCACCTCCGGCTGAGCCGAGAAGGCATCTTCCTTGGATGTCGGGTAGCTGTGCAGGGACGATCGTGGGGTCATGCGCTCTCCTGTGGGCAAAAAACGAAAATGTGCGAAGCCGCCTGGGGCGGGCGTAAAAAATCCTGCCGGGAAGCGAAGCCTCGCTCCCCGGCAGGAACGGGGTCAGGGATGAACTGGGCGGTCCGGCGGCGGCAGGCCGGTCCCACGGGGGCTATTCGCCGGCGGCTTTGGCCGCCGCCTCGACCCCCTTGCTGAAGTCGGTGGGCACCGTGACCGCCCGGGTGGCAAACTCGCGGTCAAGCATCAGCAGTGCGTGGGGGTTGTCACCGATGAGGGTCAACTCGGTGATGATATCGTTGTCGTTGTCCTCTTCCTCCACCTGCTCGGTGATATACCACTCGAGAAAGATCTTGGTGGCATGGTCCTTCTCCTTGATGGCCAGGTCCATGAGGGTGTTGAGGGAGGCGGTGATATAGCGCTCGTGCTCCAGGGTCTTGGTGAACATGTCCAGCGGCGAGGCATACTCGGCGGGCGGCTCGGCCACCGCCAGGAGCTTCACCCGGGCACCCTGGCGCAGCACGTACTCGTACATCTTCATGGCGTGGAACATTTCCTCGTGATACTGCGACATGAACCAGTTGGCGAACCCTTTGAGGCCGATGTTGTTGGCATGGGCGGACATCGACATGTAGAGGTAGGCGGAATACATCTCGCGGTTGATCTGCTCATTGAGGGCCTGGGCCACTTTCTTATTCAGCATTGACGGTCTCCTTGGCATGGTTGATGGCTCCGCCGGAGCAGATCTGCCCCGGCGGCATCTCTTTTGCGGGCGTTGCCGGCTTTTCGGGATACGCTGCCGTTTACAGTATGGTCGGACGTCGCGAAGTCAAGCAAAGGCCGGCGCTTGCCACCTCGCTGAGAGCGTTGCGGGAAAACCTCCGCTTGCCGAGCCGCTCGAGGCCGGCGAGGTACTCGTCGAAGCGGTCGAGATAAAAGGACAGCGCCCGGGAGAAGTTGCGCCCCACCAATCCGTCGACGAAGACCTGGCTGATCTCGCGGTAGCGCTTGAGGATGAGTTGCGACCGGTAGAAAATCAGCCACTCCTCGCGACTCATCTGCTCGACGATCATCGCCAGGGCGCGCCGCGCCCGCGGCTGGTACATCCAGAAGTACATCAGGTCGAGGGCATTGACGATGATGCGTTTTTCCTCGTCGCGGGCCTCGTAGACCAGGGTCTCCATGACCATCTTCGGCGACTGCAGCATCTCCAGGACATCCTCCTCCGGATAAAGCAGTTCGAGACGCGAAAACGCGGCAAAGAGCTGCGAGATCTTGGTCTGGTAGGCGACCATGCGGGCGCGGATGTTGACCTGCCGGTCGGCCACCCCCTCGATGATGGCGGCGACGCAGTCGGAGGCGAACTTGGAGATGATCGCCGCCCATTTCTGCAGCACCCCGGAAACATCGGGAACCTGGCACAAGGCGAGGATCATAGCCAAGATGGTGTTGAGCAGTACCGCCAGGGGAATGGCGAGGATGGAGCGGAAGAAATTGCCCGTCGCCGCCGCCCGCGGCAAGCCGCGAAAGATGTTATGGCCGCTGATGTAGATGCCGTTGGCCAGCCCCATGACCGCATAGAGAAGAAGCGGGTTGGTGGCGGTGGTGACCCCCATGGTGCGGTCGAGGAGCAGCGTCTTGACGAGGAAATCGAGCAACGGCACGGAAAAGCCGGTGTAGAGCAGGGAGTCGGCGATGCGGCTCCAGCTGACCAGCGAGTTCCACGGCAGGAGAGGCGAGCGGCGCAGGCCTCCCCCGCCGAGCACCGACTGGATGATGTTGCGCAGGCCGGTGATGCCGAACCAGATGACCGCCCCGAAATAGGCCAGCAGCCACCAGTCCTTGGTAAGGCTGAAGGTGAGAAAGGCGGGGATGAAGCCAAACAGCACCTTGAGGGAGTTCTTGAGGTTGGTGTTGAGGTAGGTCCACGGCCTGCTCATTTTGCCCTGGTCGGGGCGCGGAGCGAACTGCCGGTCGCCACCGTCGCGGTTGATGCCGCCAAGGGTGGCGATATTGCCCGGCCGCCCGGGGTGGACGAACAACCCGTCCAGGGTCCAGTCCTGATAGGAGCGGCCGGCGCGATTCTTAATGAGACGCAGCTTGACCCAGAACGTCTTCCCCGACCTGTCGGGCACCCGGCGATACCCACTGCTGTGCACGTGGCGGGTGAGCAGGGCGGTGACCGGCAGGAGCAGGCGCTTTCTGGCGGCGATCTCCTTCTTGACCACCTCCCGGGCACGGGCTGGCAGGGTCTCCACCACCACCAGGCCCATGCCGTACTGGTTGTCGGCCTGGCCGGTGGAGCTCGAGCCGATGCGCGAGCCGAGATGCCGCTTCTTGTAAAAGGTATGGAAGGTCTCGAGGTGGTAGAGGATGTCCATCAGGCCTTCCTTGCGCTCCTCCATCTGGCGATGCTCCTCGAGCAGCCGCTTCTTTTCCTCCTCATCGGCGGCCAACTGTTCGGCATACCGCTTGGCATGCAGGCGCTGATCCTCGAAGTCCCAGATGATGGCGCGCACGGCCCGCTTCAGGGCGATGACGTTATCCTCGTTGAGGGCCTGCTGCAGCTCGCTGATGAGGTGGTAGTGCTTTTCCGGGCTGCGCAGGTCCACGGCGTCACCGTGGAAGGTGACCACGCCGCGCTGCGCGGTCATGCCATGGGCGGCGGTCTTGAGATTGTAGGTCTCTATATGGCTGATCATCCCCTCGCAGTCGTAGAGCAGCTCCAGGGTGTCCTGGACGGTGAGGTTGCCGAGGTTGAGGGTGATGCGCGAGCTGGAGTGGAGGGAAAGCAGCCTGGCGAGCAGCGCCTTGGGGGAGAGGCGCAAGAGTTCCGGCAACTCGGCCGCCGGCAGCGACTGGCTCGGGTCGTGCACTTCGGGGTTGCGCCACGGCAGCAGGAACCGGTCGATAATGCTGTCCATGGTCGATCGGCGGAAGAGATCGAGGCGGGCCTTGGCCGCCGCCCTGGTCTCGGCGTTCCCATCCGCCTCGTCACGCAGGAGTTCGGGAGCGATGGCGGCGCTGGCCTTGAGAAAGGTATTATGGATGAACCGCGCCAGGTGGAGCAGCGAGGGCTGGCCGGCGCCGACGAAGCGAAGGAATTCCTCGCGTTCCAGAAGCGGCAGAGACAGCCCCAGCTCAGCGGCCCATTCCTCGCGATGACGACGGTTGTAGACCTCGATGACCTCGAAGACATAGCGCTGCTGGAAGGCCGAGACCTCGCGCCCCTGCTCGAAAAATTTGATCACCGCCCCGTCGCGCAGGAAATTGAGGAAGGCGCTGTTGCCGACAAAGCCATGCGGTTCCCAGGTGAAGCGGATATATTTGCCGCGAAAAGGCGTCGACACCTCGATGCCCACCTGCACCTTGATATCGAGGATGCGGCTGGCCTCGATCAGCTCTTCGACCACCTCGACATTGACATAATTGTAATAGACTACGGTGAGGTGGCGGATGCCCTTGATCCAGGCATCCATGAGGAGATGGGTCGGCGACTTGCGCCCCTTGGTGTTGGCGTCGTGGACATGGTCGTCGAAGGCGAACTGGTTGAACTCCTCGGGCATCTCCAGCAGGTGATAGGCGGTCAGCTGCTGCCGCACCAGCCGCGGGTTGCCGGTGGAAACCATGCGGAAATCGTGGGCCAGCTGCAGCTGGCGCATCTCGTTGCCCTCGCTGCGCAGCAACTCCTTCATGATCTGCAGCAGCACCCTGGCGGTGTTGACCTGATGGAAGGTGGCCGAGGAAAGGAAGACCTCGTCGCGCAGGGAACGCAGGGACTTGATGCGGTCGACCGCCTTGCCCTCTTCGAAGGAGCCGAGGAGGTTGGCGATGGCGTAGGCGATGCGCAGCCCCCGCGCCGCCGCCATCTCCTTGA
>JANJUM010000266.1 GCA_024710585.1 Desulforhopalus sp. | reverse complement strand
GCCAGGTAGGCAGGGCTGACCGAGGCCATCAGCTCGGGGTTGATCACCGACACCTTGGGGTGCAGCAGGGGGGAGCCGATGGCGTATTTCTGGCTGGTGACCTCGTTGGTGACGACACCGTAGGAATTCATCTCGCTGCCGGTGGCGGCCAGGGTCACCGGGGCGCCGATGGCCTTGAACCAGCTGCGCAGCCGCGCGATACCGGCTTGGCCATCGTTTTCTGCGAACATCTTTTCGGCGAAGCGGGCAAACCGCTGCGGCCGCCTGCCCTGGTACCAGCGCATCCATGCCGGCAGCACCACCGCCAGCCCGGCGCCGTGGGCGACGTCGTAGAGGGCGGACATGGCGTGCTCGATCATGTGGGTGTCATAGCCGTTGCCGGAGACGCCGACAAAGGTCAGGCCGTTGAGGGCCATGGTCGATGCCCAGGCGAACTCGGCCCGCGCCGCGTAGTCCGCCGGGTTGTCGAGGAGGACGGCGGTGGTGCGCATCACCGTGTGGAGGATGTTTTCGATGAGCGCCGCGTTATACTCGGGGAGATACTCGGCGGAGAAATAGAGGTCGAGGCAGTGGGCGAAGATGTCGACCGCGGAATAGGCCAGGTAGGCGGGACTGACCGAGGCCATCAGCTCGGGGTTGATCACCGACACCTTGGGGTGCAGCAGGGGGGAGCCGATGGCGTATTTCTGGCTGGTGGCCTCGTTGGTGACGACGCCGTAGGGGTTCATCTCGCTGCCGGTGGCGGCGAGGGTCATGATGGCGAAGACCGGCAGGGCCTTTTTCACCGTCGCCCGGCCGATGAAGAAGTCCCAGACGTCGCCGTCGTAGAGGGCCCCGGCGGCGACCGCCTTGGCCGAGTCGAGCACCGAGCCGCCGCCGACCGCCACCACGCCCTGCAACCCTTTTGCCCTGGCCAGGGCAATGGCCTCCCTGACCAGGCCGAGGCGCGGGTTGCTGACCACCCCACCCAGGGCCTCCCAGGCGATGCCCTGTTCGTCGAGAGACCTGGTGACGCGCTCGAAGAGGCCGTCGCGCCTGATGCGCTCGGAGCCGTAGAGGAGAAGTACTCTGGCGGGGCCGAACTCGGTCACGTAGCCGCCGATGAGGTTTTCCTTGCCTTTGCCGAACTCGATTCTCGTCGGGTTGTAAAACGTGAAGTCCTTCATGTCGTCATCTCCTCTGTCAGAAAATAGTCAAACCTTGGCCCGCCTTGCCGAGCGAGCGGTGAAGACCGGTTGTCAAATGCCTGCGAATCCGACTATAGTGTTTGCCAAGGGCAATTTGAAGACATAAAAGGGCAGTTTTCTTGCACGATCCTCCAGGAGGTGATACTTTTGCTGACGTAGTGGGGGCTCGTCGAGCAGGGTGGTGGCCTGATGACCGGCTATGATCTTCAGTCGGGTATGGCTGTCCCGGAGGGGTTGGCAAGGCCGGAAATGGCAGTTTTGTCCCAGAAGGCCTGGTCGAGGTGGAAGGTTTCGGCTTTTTCGGCTTCACCTGGGTTGCGGAGCTTGACATACAAGACGGGGTCTCCGTAGTCGGGAAGGGCGACAATCCAGGTGGCCAGTGTTCTTTCGTCGTTGGGGGCCTTTCCCGTTCTGAGGAGACTGTTGTTCGGGCCATGGCTCCGGTCCTCGCTCATGGCGACCATGTCGGCCAGGGACATGGGGCGGGGCGCCGAGCGCAACAGGGTCGTGATCGTCGCCAGCCGTTGCCTGCTGCTTGCCCCGATCCTTATATTGTTGCTGGACAGCTCCGGGGCGAGGAAGTGGTTGGAATGGGCAAAAAACTCGCCATGCGGCGTGTCCAGGCGGTATTGGCCATGTTGTCCGATTTCCACCACGAGGGCTTGGTGGGAATCGGCGGCGAGGAGAAACATCGGCCGTGCTCCGGCGAAAAGATGGCCGGCTTGAGCGAGCTCATCCACCGAGGCGCAGGAGGCGAGCAGTCGCCGCATCAGGCCCCTTTCCCCCGGCGCGATCTCCCGTTGCCGCCGGGGGATGGAGCTGGCGCTGGCGCTGACGATCGACAGACCACGGCGGTTGATGCCGGCTTTGAGGCCTGGTTCGGCGCCGTCAACGGCAAAAAGTCCAAGATAGTCATGCCCTTTGTCGCTTCTCACCAGCCGCAGTTCCTGGCGGTGGTCGGGTGTCCAGTCCCGATTCTTGGCGAGAAAGACTACCCGGCCTGGCTGTTCGTCGCCGCCGCTTGCCGTCCACAGGGTGCAGGCCTGGGCGGGGTCGACAGGGCCGGCCGCCAGGGCCACAAGGAGGCAGGTGAACATTATGGTGGGCCGCATGTTCAGGTTGGCTCGACCCCGACGATCTCCACCTCCACCCCGAAACGCTCCGCGACGATGCGCATCAGGATGCGGCGATGGCAGGCCTTGGTCGCCCCTTCATAACAGATGAGATAGAGGTCTTCGCCTCTGGCCTGGGAGGCAATCTTCTCGAGTTTGCGAAGGGCTTCGGGACTGGCGTCGATCTGTTGCCGAAACCGGCTCTCGTAGCGGCATTCGCTGAAGGCGCGATTGTGGGCTTCGGCGCTGCCTTTGCCGAGGGTGCTCTCGAGGCGCGTCTTGATGGCCGACATCTCGCGGTAGAGAGTGTCGGAGGGGGCGAGGCAGTCGTTGCCGCGCCCACGGTTGACCATAACCCGCTTCTCCTTGGGGATTTGCAATGTGTTCATCTCCGATAGAGAGGCTTCTTTGAGCATCTTGACCTCCTCCGTGCCCTTTTTCCAAGATTGTTTGCAGCGCCGCAATGATAACACGGCAGGAGCGGGTTTGTACATGAACCGTCAGCGCAAGCATGGACCTCTCCCAGAGCAAGAGGTTCTGCGCTGGCGGAGAGCGGCGATGAGAACTCGCCTGAGAGAATGGAAATGACAGCACAGGAAACGAAGATGACCAGGCTGGTCGAACTGCTCGGCAGGAACGCGCGGCGCGATGGCAGCAATGCCACCGCCATCGCCAATGTCGAGGTGTTCCGCGAGTCGCAGCCGCACCGCCCCCGGGCCCTGCTCTACCAGCCCTATTTCATCTTCGTCGCCCAGGGGAAAAAGCAGAGCGTTCTCGACGGCACTACCTACGAATACCATGCCGGGCAGTTTCTCACCGTTCTCACCCCGATGCCGGTGGCCTGCCAGGTGGTCGAGGCCAGCTGCGACAAACCGCTGCTGGCCCTGGCCATCGCCGTGGAGCGCCGGCGCATCCTCGATATCCTTCTCAGAATGGAGCAGGCCGTGCCGCTGGTCCAGCGGGCAGGTGACTGCAACCCCTCCGGTATCTTCACCGCCCCCCTGCGCGAGAGGCTGCTCGATGCGGCGATTCGGCTGATGGAGGCTCTGGAGAGTCCCGACGAGGCGGCAGTCGTCGGCGACGGCATCATCGACGAGATCTATTTCCGTATCCTCAAGGAGGAACGCGGCGGGGCGCTGCCCTCTCTCCTGCGGCAGCGCGGGCAGATCGAGCAGATCGCCCGGGCGGTGGAGCACCTGCACCGCAACCTCGACGAGGTGGTCTCGGTGGGCAGGCTGGCCGGACTGGTCAACATGAGCAGCTCGGCCTTTCACAAGAAGTTCAAGGAAGTGATGCACCTCTCGCCCCTGCAGTACGCCAAGCAGGTCAAGCTCAACC
>JANJUM010000086.1 GCA_024710585.1 Desulforhopalus sp. | reverse complement strand
GCGCAGCCGCCGAGCAGCGCGGCCACCGCCAGTACTCCCGAAAGGTGTGCGATTCTCATCATGGTGACTCTCCCTGGTGGTGGCGTTTTGCGTGGGGTGGCAATGGCGGGGCTGGGCTGGCCGTCTCTCTTTGGCCAATGATAGGCGCTGTCGCTTCTTTCGGCAAGGTCAGTCTATTCGCCGCCGCGCAGCACATAGGCGGCGGGATGCCATAGGCAAAGGAGGAGGAAGAGCGGCAGCGCCGTGAGGAGGAGGTTGAATGCCTGGTGACGGTAGCTGGCCACCGGCCCGGCCAGGCCGGGGCGACCACGCAGCGGGACGACCCAGGAAGCGCTGGCCCCGGCGAAAGTGGCGGCGAAGAGGCTGAGATAGAGGGGGTAGCCGATGTAGCCGGTGGCCCGGTCGAAGAGGTCGAAGGGGCAGCGATGCGAGGGCAGGGCGTAGATATAGGGAGAGATGTCGTTGGTGATGACCAGCAGCGCCAGGATGAAAAAGGCTGGGCAGCCGAGGCCGAGGACGATGTCCAGAACCGGAGAGGGGGGGCGGCCGCGCAGCCGGACGGCTGCCAGGAGGATCAGCGTCGCCAGGAAAAGAAAAGGCACCGGCAGGGGCAGACCTGGCAGCGGGTCGAAGAGGGAAAAGCCGCCGGCGCTGCGCGGGGCGAAGAGCACGCCGCAGCAGGAGGTGACGATATCCGGCTGAAGGTTGGCCAGGTAGAGGACGCCGAGGAGGGTGTCGGTCGCGACCAGCGGCAGGAGCAGGAGCAGCAGGGCGAAGGCCGGACGAACCAGCGGGCGATGTTCGGAGCGCAGGTCGAGGCCGTGCAGCACCAGCCAGAAGCCATAGAGGAAGACGGCGGCGAGCTTGACCCCCAGGGCCGGCAGGCCGAAGGAATTGGCGGAGAGGGCCCCGGCGGCGCACATCGCCCCGGCCAGCACGCCGGCGAAAGAGGTGGCGGCGCCAAGCAGCAGCACCAGGGAGAAGATCTGCAGCAGCAGGGCGTAGCGCACCAGCAGGGCGGCGAGGACGGTCTGGTCTTCGAGGGCGATCTGCCGGGCGCTGTCCTCGTCGGGCCGCCAGCCGGCGAGGACGCGGCAGGCGGTGACCGCTGCCAGGGCCATCAGCAGCAGGGCGGCGGCGCCGCTGACGAGAAGGGCGATGGCCCAGGGGTCGGCGAGCATCGTTTACCTCTGGCCGGGAGGGTCGGCGAGGAGCCTGCCCCCGTGCAGCGCCAGGCGGCGGGTCACCGCCGGGTGCGTGACGACCAGGGGGTCGTGGGAGGCGATGATGACCGTTCTGCCTTCGGCCTTGAGAGCGGCGAAGATGTCCATGATCTCCCCGGCGAGAGGCCGGTCGAGGTGGGCGGTGGGCTCGTCGGCAATGAGCAGCGGCGGGTCGTTGATGAGGGCGCGGGCGATGGCGGCGCGCTGCCGCTCGCCGCCGCTCAGCTGGCGCACCGGGAAGTCGCGGCGGTGGTCTATTCCCAGCCGCTGCAGGAGCGGCAGGGCGCGCTCGCGGCGGACCCTCGGGCTTACCCCGAGGGGATAGAGCGGCAGGGTGACGTTTTCAAGGAGGCTGCGTTCCTCGAGAAGGTTGAAGTGCTGAAAGACGAAGCCCACCAGCTGACGGCGGTAGCTGGTGCGGAAATGGTCGGGCAGCCGGGCGATCTTCTTGTCGCCGATGGAGGCGCTGCCGCCGGTCGGGGCGATGACGCAGCCGAGGATTGATAGCAGGGTGGTCTTGCCCGAGCCGCTCGGCCCCTCGAGACAGACCATCTCTCCCTTGTCGATGGCCAGCGACACCCTCTCGAGGGCCACTACCTCGTTGGGCTGGGCGCTGTTATAGACCTTGCTGACCTGATCGAGGACGATGCGCATCTTACAGCACCGAATGGGCGGGGACGGTGGCCGCCCGCCAGGCCGGCACGGCGGTGGCGGCGAGGTAGGGGACCACCGAAATGGCGAGGACGAGGAAGAGGTCGGCGGCCGCGAGCGGCGGCAGCAAGGGGAACTGCGGGCGCAGCACCGACCAGCCGAGGAACACCGGTCGCAGCAAAGCGGCCTGGAAGTGGGCGACATGCACCCAGGCGAGCAGCCAGCCGGAGAGGAAGGCGAAGAGCGACACCAGCAGCGACTCGCAGAAGCGCAGCAGGATGATGTCGCCGCTCTGCCAGCCGAGGATCTTGAGGATGCCGACCTCGCGCACCTCCTCGCCGGAGAGGCCGCTGGCCCTGTCCCAGGCGAGGATGACGAAAGCCGACAGGGCGAGCAGCAGGGCGGTGGCGGTGATGCCTGAGCGCCAGCCGAATACCGCCCGGTAGGTCTTGGCGATGCGTTCTTTGCTGATGACCCGCACCCCGGGGAGTCGATCGGCGATCTTGGCGGCTATGGTCTCCACCTCGAGCGGGTTGACGACGTCGACGAGCAGGTCGGTATTCTGGTCTTCGGGCAGGGCGAAGAGGTGGCGGACGTCTGCCTCGGCGAGGAGGATGGTGTCGGCGACCAGGGCGTCGGCGCTGCCTGTAAAGGTGCCGACCGCCTCGAAGGAGAGCAGTTCGAGATCGGGGCGGAAAAGGGAGAAAAAGCGCCGCCCCTCGAGGCCGAGCTGCTGCCGCACCGCCGTGGCGAGCACCGCCTTGCCGCGTTCGCCCGGCTGCGGCAGGCGCCCCTCCACCGCATGTGAAAGCGATGCAGGCGCCTGTCCGGCTGGGCCTTCGGGCAGGCCGATGACCGTATAGTTGGCGCCGTTTTCGCTGTCGAAGTAGTAGCCCCAGAGGCGCCCACGGCAGAGGCCGACACCGGGGATGCCGCGCAGCCCTTCACAGGCGCTGGCGGCGATAGGCACCTGACGGCCGGCGACCATCTGTTGCACGGTGATGTCCGGGGCGGCGGCGAGCAGCCGCCCCGCCAGGTCGCCCAGGGCGCCGCGGGTGAGCAGGAGCGAGGAGAAAAGAAAGACCACCAGGGTGAAGACGGCGAAGACGAGGAGATTTTTGAGCAGACGGCGGCGCAGGGAGGAGAGGGCGTAGTCGAGGATGTTGAGCAGGCGGCCCAGGGGATGCGGGGTCATGGCGCGGGGGGTGGGGCGAAGAACAGCGTCGAGGGGAAGGGGTCGATGGCCCCGGGGAGGTCCATACCCACCACCGCCTTGTCCGATAGGGCGGGGTGCCGGGTGTAGCGCGCCTCGGTGCTCACCGCCAGGTCGGCGAGGCCGAGAGAGAGGGTCAGCGGGCGCAGCCCTGCCCCGGCCGCCAGCGCCTCGTGGCGGCGCGCGGCGACGTCGGCGTGAAAGGCCGCCGCGACGAGCACCAGGGTGGCAAAGAGGAGCAGCGCCAGGTATGACGGGCGCAGGGTCATGGCTTGGCCATCCCGCCACGGTGCTTCATTTTGTGGCCGAGGCGCAGCTTGTCGACCAGCGCCTGGTCGATGTCGTCAAAACCGAGGATACGCTTGCCACGGTGGTCGTCGAGAAAGATCTCGGCCTGGGACTGCTCGGCGAAGGGGATGAACTCGTGGCCCATCGGCCCGAGGACGTCGCTGCCGATGACGTACCAGGCCTTCTTGCCGTCGATGAAGCGCTGGCTGTAGTAGTCCTTGACGAGGATGTCCGACGCCGTCGCTCCCGGGGAGGCGCCGAAGCTCTGCGGCTTAAGGACATAGGCGGCCATGTCCTTGACTCCGTCGAAGGCCAGCTGGCTGCCGTCGCTCATGCGCACCTGGACCAGCCACAGAGGAAATTTGGCCACCAGCATGCCGCAGACCGGGCAGCGTGTCTCGTCGGTGACGGTGAAGAGGCCCTCGGCGGGCGACGTCGCCCCGATGCTGCGGGCGAAAGAGAGCAGCAGGACGAGAAAGAGGGCGAGTGCGCGCAGGCTTGCCATGGTGGCCTCGATGGTGAGAGGGTGGGCCGGGCCGCTAGGGCCCGAGGTATTTACCGAGGATCTCGTTGAGTTCGGCCTCCCCCACCGCTCCGAGCAGGGCACCGGCGAAGCGCTTCTCGGGATCGAGGAAGATGGTCTGGGGATAGGCGCGGATATCGTAGAGATCGGCCAGCCTGGCCCCCTGGTCGAG
>JANJUM010000079.1 GCA_024710585.1 Desulforhopalus sp. | reverse complement strand
CTGGCGATGACCGTGCCGGTATAGCCTGAGGTGAACAGGCATCGCAGCCCCGGCTGACGCTGGTTGAGCAGCTCTGCCAGCTCCTTGCCGTTCATTTCTGGCATGACCACGTCGGTGATGAGAAGATGCACCTCGCCGCCGTGCTCCTCCAAGAGGCTCACCGCCGCCACCGGGCTCTCTGCGGTGATCACCCGGTAGCCGAGGTGGGTGAGCATATCGCGGCTCATCTTGAGGATGGCCGCCTCGTCCTCGACGAGAAGGATGGTCTCCGACCCGCCACGAACTGGCTCCGGCGCCGCGTTCGCAACCACCTCTTCCCCGGCCTCGCCAACATGGCGCGGCAGGTAGATGGAAACGGTGGTGCCCTGGCCGACCTCGCTATAGACATTAACGAAACCGCGGTTCTGGCGTACCGCCCCATAAACCGTGGCCATGCCGAGGCCGGTGCCCTCGCCCACCCCCTTGGTGGTGAAGAACGGTTCGAAGATATGGTCGAGGGTTTCCTTGTCCATGCCGCAGCCGTTGTCGCTGACCGAGACACGCACATAGTTGCCGGCGACGAAGCCAGTGTGATCGAGGCAATATTCCTCGTCGAAGACCATGTTGCCGGTCTCGACGGTGAGCTTGCCCCGGCCGACGGGCAGGGCGTCGCGGGCGTTGACGCAGAGGTTGACGAGGATCTGGTCGATCTGCGCCGGGTCGACCTTGACCGGCCACAAGTCCCCCCGTGGCAGCCAGCTCAGCTCGACCCCCTCGCCGATGAGACGCCGCAGCATCTTCAACATCCCCTCGATGAGGCTGTTGAGATCGAGGACCTTGGGGGCCACCGCCTGCTTGCGGGCGAAGGCGAGCAGTTGCCGGGTGATGTCGGCGGAGCGCGAAGCGGCCTTGAGCACTTCCTGCAGATGGCCATACAGAGGCTGGCCATGGTCGACGCGGAGCAGGGCCATCTCGGTATGGCCGAGAATTACGCCGAGCATGTTGTTGAAGTCGTGGGCCACGCCCCCGGCGAGGTTGCCGATGGCCTCCATCTTCTGGGCCTGCAGCAGCTGTTCCTGCAGCCGCCGGTTCTCGAGGTCGGCGCGGGCCTTTTCCGACTGGTCGAGGACGAGGGAGGCCACGCCGAAGATCTCGCCCTTTGCGTTGGTCAAGGTGGTGTTATACCACTCGCAGGTCTTCAGACCACCCGCTTTGGTCCGGTTGACGTTGATCGACCAGCTGCCGCCAGTGCCGGTGATCAGCTGCTGCCACACGCCGTCAACTTCGGGACGCTCCTCGGCGGTGACGATCAACTCGTAGGGGACACGGCCGAGCGCTTCCTCGCGGCGGTAGCCGAAGATCCTTTCCGCCGCCCGGTTCCACTCCACCACCTCGAAATCGAGGTTCCACTCGATCACCGCCAGGGGGGTGTGCTGCACGTGCAGGGCGAGGCGCTCGGCCTGCCGCCGCGCCGTCTCCTCCGCCCGTTTCCTCTCCAGCACCTCGCCCTGCAATTCCTCGGTGCGCTGGCGCACCCTCTCCTCCAGGGTCCTCTTGGCCTCGAGGAGGCGGGCGACCAGGCCCGCCACCGCCAGCAACAGGACGAGACAGAGGAAGACATAGAGATAAAGATGTATGGCACGGCATGGCCAGACGGCGACGATGGTGCCGATGTTGCGGCCCTCGTAGGAAATGGCGGCCTCGATGGCGTGGGACCCGATCATGCCCAGGGAACTGAGCAGGCTATCGACAGCCGACAGAGATGGCACGGGCAGCGAGAGGAACTCCTTTCCGACCTCGTCGCGCACCACCACCTCGAGGTAGCCGTTGGCCTCCGCGGCGAGCTGCAGATAGGCCGTGGGGCTGCTTGTTTCGTAGGTCCACAAGGAGCTGGAGATGACTGCGGCATGGTTCGCCACCTTGTCGGCCGCCTGGCGCAGCGTGTGGCGATGGTGCAGGGCGATGAAGAGGGCGAAACACACCGCGGCTCCGGCCACCAGCAGCGACAGAAACACCCGCGAAGGTTTCGGGCCCTGCCGGTGCAGGGGGCGCGGGGAATTATTCATAGCGCCTGACGATGCTGGCGAGGGTGGTGTCGGCAGCCATGGCGGCCAGGGTCTCATCAAAGCGCCGCAGCAGCTCCTCGCCGGCATACGTCTTGCGGACGAGAAGGAAAAAGGGCATCCTCGCCGGGGCGATACCGGTGTCGAAGATCTCCCCTTCGAGGCCCAGGCGCTGCAAGTAGGGCCGCGCCCCCGCCGGCCACTCGAGCACCAGATCGCCGCGGCCCTGGCGCAGCATCAGCCAGACGTTGTCGAGGATCGGTGTTGCGTGGGTAGGGATGCCGAGCGACTCTACGTGGTCACGGTGCCAGCCATTGCCGTTGTAGGTGATGGTCGCCAGGCCCAGCCTCTTGATGTCGGCCAGGGACGTGATGGCGGAGATCTCGCCCAGGCGCGGGTGGTCGACAAAGGTGAAAAGGTGCAGCTTCTTCTCGTAGAGGGGCGTGCGGTGGGTGTCGGCATAGGCGAGGCGTTCCGCGGTGGGCACGGTGATGATCGCGTCCTCGCTCCCTTTCTTGATGTTTTCCTGGCAGCGCACCCATGGGTAGGCGGTCCACACCACCTCTCTTCCCATCCGCTTGTGCAGCGCCTCGTCGAGGATCTCGAAGAAGAGGCCCGCCATGTTTCCTTCCTCGTTCTGCCAGTGGAAGGGGGGGAAGGGGGGATAGGCGATGCGCAGTGCCGCCCCCGCAGACGGCAGCCCGGCGGCGTCGACCGGCAAGGCCACGGCGGCGAGAAGAACACAGACAAGGGGGATGAACAACCATCGGCGCACAGCTCGTTTCCTTGCCCTCGGAAAGCCCAGACCACTATTTCATGTCCCTGTGACAAGGCTACATGTTGGCTTTGCCTTTTTCAAGGCGATTGCCCCAAAGCGGCAAGAATTACTCTCAACAACCACAGTGCCGCGAGAAGTTGCAAGGCCTGGCATGGGCCCCGGCACCACCTTCTTTAGCCTTGCCAATTGCCCGCCGGGCAGGTAGCCTTTTCCCCTCAGCCTGCCCATCAGGCCGAACGCCCCAAGACGCCACTTTGCCCGACGACCAGCCATGAAGACGCTGCCCTCGCACCTGCTCAGGTTCCTGCAACGCCCCAACGACAAGCCGAACTACCTCACCCTGTGGAAGTTCCTCGGCCTCCTCGCCCTGCTGGTGCTCCTGTATTCGTTTCTTTTCCATGTCCTCATGGAATACGAGGGCCGGAAGTTTTCATGGATCACCGGCTTCTACTGGACGATGACGGTGATGTCGACCCTCGGTTTCGGTGACATCACCTTCCACTCCGACCTCGGCCGGCTCTTCTCGACGGTGGTGTTGATGTCGGGCATCGTCTTCATGCTGATCATGCTGCCCTTCGTCTTCATCCAGTTCTTCTATGCCCCCTGGCTGGCCGCCCAGGAGAAGGCGCGCACCGTCCGCGAGCTTCCCGAAGACACCAGCGGCCATGTCATCATCACTCATGTCGACCCGATCAGCCTGCGCCTCGTCGAACGCCTGAGCAAACAGCACATCCCCTATGCCATCGTCGTCGCCGACCAGCAGGAGGCCCACGACCTCCTCGACCGCGGCCTCCAGGTGGTCGTCGGCGAGGCGGACATGCCCGCCACCTACCAGCGGCTGCGCCTTAACCAGGCGGCCCTGGTGGTGGTCACCAACGACGACCTGGTGAGCACCAACATCTGCTTCACCATCCGCGAGGTCAACGAGGAGGTGCCGATCATCACCAACGCCGACCAGGCCCACTCCATCGACATCCTCGAGTTCTCCGGCAACACCAGCGTCTTCCAGTTCACCAACATGCTCGGCGAGTCCCTCGCCCAGCGGGCCTTGGGCATGGGGCGCACCACCAACGTCATCGGCCGCTTCGACGACCTGATCATCTCGGAGATGCCGGCGAAATTCACCAAGCTCGCCGGCAAGACCCTGGCCCAGTCGAAGATCCGCCAGAAAACCGGGGTCACCGTCATCGGCATGCTAGAAAAGGGCCGCTTCACCGCGGCCACGCCACAGACCGAGATCACCTCGCAGACTATCCTGCTGCTCGTCGGAGCAAAGCAGCAGCTGCAGAGCTTCGCCGAGAGCTTCCCGGTGAAGGTGCAGCCGCACTCGGACAGCGCCCAGGTGCTCATCCTCGGCGGAGGCAGGGTCGGCCAGGCGGCGGCCGCCACCCTGGCGCGGCACGGCATCAGCTACCGCATCGTCGAGAAACGCCCGGTGAAGGTGGCCGAGATGGACCAGTTCCATATCGTCTCCGGCGACGCCGCCGACATCAATATCCTCAAGGCGGCCTGCATCGATACGGTGCAGTCGGTGATCGTCACCACCCACAGCGACGAGATGAACATCTACCTCACCTTCTACTGCCGCCGCCTGCGCCCCGACGTGCAGATCATCAGCCGCTCGAGCCTCGAACGCAACGTCTCCAAGCTCCATATGGCCGGGGCCGACCTGGTCATGTCCTACACCTCGCTGGCCGCCGGGGTCATCTTCCAGCTCCTCAAACCGGACGACTTCTCCCTCTACGCCGAAGGGCTGGCAGTCTTCAACCGCCTCGCCGGCAATCGTTTCGCCGGCAAAACCATCACCGAGAGCACCATCCGCGAGCAGACCGGCTTCAGCGTCATCGCCGTGCGCCGCAACGAGCGCCTCACCGTCAGCCCCTCCCCCGACCTGCAGCTCGAGGAGGACGATGAAATCTACGTCATCGGCAGCGCCGAGAACGCCGCCCTCTTCCACGCCCTGTAGCCCCGCCGCCCCCCGCCATGGCTCCCCTGCCCCGGCGTTCCGGCACCTTGCCGCTGTGCCGGGGGAACCGCCAAAAGCGGCTCCTCGCCCCGGTCGGCCTTTTCTTTTGCGGGAGAATCTGCTTACTGTAAGAGAGACCATTCCCGGCCAGGTCCGCGGCACAGCCTCCTTCGCCACCGCCCTCCCCGGCCATAACCACGACAGGGCGCGATGCTGTCAATCAACACCACCGTCTTTCTCGTCGGCATCCTGCTGCTGCTCGGCATCGCCTCGAGCAAATTCGCCGCGCGCAGCGGCATGCCGGTCCTGGTCCTCTTTCTCGGCGTCGGCATGCTCTCCGGCTCGGAAGGCCTGGGGGGCATCGCCTTCGAGGACTATGGCATCGCCAACAGCATCGGCAGCGTCGCCCTGGCGCTGATCCTCTTCGACGGCGGCCTGCGCACCTCCCTCGACGCGGTGCGCTCCTCGTGGCAGCCGGCGCTGTCCCTGTCCACCGTCGGCGTCTTCCTCACCTCGCTGCTCACCGGCCTGGCCGCCACGTACATCCTCGACCTGCCCCCGCTGCACGGCATGCTGCTCGGCGCCATCGTCGGCTCGACCGACGCCGCCGCGGTCTTCGCCATCCTGCGCAGCAGCGGGCTGCGGCTGCCGCCTCGGCTTACCGCCACCCTCGAGGTGGAGAGCGGCTCCAACGACCCCATGGCCATCTTCCTCACCGTCGGCCTCATCGGGCTGATCACTGGCAACGCCGACTCCCCCGCCGGCATCGGCCTGCTCTTCTTCCTCCAGTTCGGCGTCGGCACCGCCGCCGGCCTGGGCATCGGCCTCCTGGCGGCCTGGCTGATCAACCGCATCAACCTCGACTATCCCGGACTCTACCCCATCCTCGCCCTGGCCCTCGGCCTGCTCTCCTTCGGCCTGGCGGCGGTGCTCGGCGGCAGCGGCTTCCTCGCCATCTATCTCGCCGGCATCGTCCTCGGCAACAGCACCATCGTCTTCCGCAACGGCATCTTTCTCTTCCACGACGCCGGCGCCTGGCTGGGGCAGATGATCCTCTTCATCATGCTCGGCCTGCTCAGCTTCCCCAGCCGGCTGGCGGCGGTGTCCCTCGACGGCCTGCTCATCGCCCTGGTGCTGATCTTCGTCGCACGGCCGCTGGCGGTCATCATCTCGGTCTTTCCCTTCCGCTTCCCCCTGCGGGAGATGATCTTCCTCGCCTGGGTGGGGCTCAAGGGCGCCGTCCCCATCACCCTGGCCACCTTCCCGCTGCTCGCCGGCGTTCAGCAGAGCGAGCTGCTCTTCAACGTCGTCTTTTTCGTCGTCCTCGTCTCGGCGGTCACCCAGGGCTGGTCCCTGCCCCTGGTGGCCAGATGGCTGCGCCTCGGCAAGACCTACGAGCCGGTGGCGCCGCTCACCGTGGAGATCAACGCCCTGCGCCATGTCGATGGCGAGATCGTCGAATACGTCGTCACCCCGACCTCGAAGGTGGCCGGACAGGCCCTGCGCGACATCGCCCTCCCCTACGATGTCGTGGTCACCCTGGTGGTGAGGAAAAACGGGGTCATCATCCCCCGGGGAAGCTCGACGCTGGAACCGGGGGACCATGTCTTCATGACCGTCCGCTCGCGCTTCAAGCCGCTGCTCAACTGCCTCTTCGACTCCTGCCCGCTGGTGCCACCCCTCTCTCCGGGCCTGCGGCTCGACTTCCGCGCCGACAGCTCCATCGGCAAAATACACCAGTTTTTCAGCCTTCCCGAGCCGGAGGAGAACGGGGACGCGCTCATCGGCTCGCTGGCGGTGGAGGACGAAACGCGCCCCCCGGCCATGGTCGGCCCCTTTATCGTCAGCAAAGGGGACAACCCGGACAGGGTCACGCTCACCTACAGCGAAAAACTGCGCCGCCAGCACGGCCAGGCCGGCAGCGCCAGAAACGAAAAAACCCGCTGAACAGCCACGCCGACAAGGAGACCCCCATGAAGACCTTCCGCAAGATCCTCCTGCTCTGGGAAGAAGGTGCCACGCAGCGCCTCGCCATCGCCCAGGCGGCTGCCATCGCCGCATGGCACCGGGCGACACTCACCATTCTCGACGTCATCCCCGAAGGGACGGCCGACGCCGCCAGCGATATCTTCGCCTTCCACAGCAACGCCCTGGACCCGCTGCTGGAGCCGCATCTGGGCCAGGTGCCGATCGATGTGCAGCTGGCGGTGGGCACGGACTTTGTCGAAGTGATCAACACCGTGCTGCGCGGCGGCCACGACCTGGTCATGAAGGTGGCAGAGGCGCCGGATTATCTGGAGAGATTGTTCGGCAGCACCGACATGCACCTGCTGCGCAAATGCCCCTGCCCCCTGTGGCTGCTCAAACCGGGGGAGGATGTCTCCAGCGACGCGGTGCTCGCGGCGGTGGATTTCGACCCTGACCACATCGCCGACGGGCCGAACGACGACCTCAACCGCCGCATCCTCGCCGTCGCCTCCTCCCTGGCCCTGGCCAGGGGTGCCGCCCTGCACCTCGTCCACGCCTGGGGAGCCTTTGCCGAAAGCCGGATCAGCTCCAGGGCGGAGAACCCCGCCCCCCATCTCGACCTCTACGTCAAAAAGGAGTACACCGGCCATCAGCAAAGGATGTCCCGGCTGGCCGAGTCCCTGCGCATGTCTCTCGACGAAGAGGCCCGCGACCGCCTCAGAATCGGCTACCACCTGCCCAAGGGGCCGGCGGTCAAGGGCATTCCGCAGCTGGCGCGCAGCCTGCCGGCAGGCATAGTGGTGATGGGAACGGTGGCCCGCACCGGCATCCCCGGGCTGATCATCGGCAATACCGCCGAGGCCATCCTCCATCAGCTGCAGTGCTCGGTGCTGGCGGTGAAACCGGGAGGTTTCGTCAGCCCGGTGCAGCCGGCCCCCCGACCCCTGCCGCAAGAAAGACAAAGTATCCCTTGACCGCCCTGGAGGGGCTGCTATCCTTAAGCATCTGTTCCATATCCGGAAGCCCCCACCATCACCAGCCCCAGCACACCACCGCCATGGCCCCTTCCCGCACCATACGCACCCGTTACCTGATGGCGGGAATCACCATCTGCGTCGCCTCACTGCTCCTCGTCTCCCTGGTCAGCTATGTGGTTTCCTCGCGCATCACCGCCGAGCTCTCCGACACCCGCATCGGCGAGCTGGCCCTTTTCAAGGCGCGCGAGTTCGACACCTGGTTCGCCATCAAGGAGATGATCCTCTCCGGCATGGCCCAGGACATCGAGGCCGCCGGGGATTTCAGCGACCATCACATGCGGGTTCTGACCACCAACAAGATGCGCCTCTACGCCAAGGAGGTGCAGGATTTCTACGTCGGCTACGCCGACCGCGCCGGCCACGTCATCAGCGGGGTCGGCTGGGTGCCCCCGCCCGACTACGACCAGCGGGTGCGCCCCTGGTTCATCAAGGCGGCCGCCACCGACGCCGTGGTCTTCACCGAGCCCTACATCGACGCCATGACCGGCAAGCTGATCATCACCGTCGCCCGGGCGTTGCGCCGCGACGGGGAGGTGCTGGCGGTCCTCGCCACCGATATCTTCATTGGCGACATCATCCGGCTGGTCACCTCGCTGCGCATCAGCGCCAGCAGCTACGCCATGCTGCTCGACGAGGAAGGCCGGATCATCGCCCACCCCGACCCGGCCTTCCAGCCCGCCCCCACCGGCCTCAAGGGACCGGAAGCGGTTCCCTGGCCGGGGCTGAGGACCCTGGTCGACACCCTGCACAAGGGCCGCTTCGACAAGAGGATCGAACTCGTCGGCCCGACGGGGGCCAAGGAATACTACATGTTCCGCCAGATGGAGAAGAACCGCTGGTTCTTCGGCATCGCCATCAGCAGGGCCCAGTACACCGAGCCGCTGCGCACGCTGCTTTTCGGCTTCATCGCCGCCTTCATCCTCTCCACCGTGGCCGGTGTGGTGGTCATGCTGCGCCTGGTGGACACCATCGTCGGCCCGATCAAGAAGCTGACCGGGACGGTGGAGAGCTTCGCCGACAGCGACTTCACCGCCCGCGCCGACATCGGCGGCGAGGACGAGATAGGCCGGCTGGCGCGCTCTTTCAACGAGATGGCGGCGACCATCGCCCTGCACAGCGAGACCCTCGAGGAAAAGGTCCGCGAACGAACCCGCGAGCTGGAGGCCAAGAACACCCTCATCATGGACAGCATCCGCTATGCCCGGCGGCTGCAGACCGCCATCCTCCCCGATCTCCACCGCCACGCCGGCCTCGGCGCGCAGGGCTGCTTCGCCATCTGGCGGCCGCGCGACACCGTCGGCGGCGACATCTACTGGTGCCGCAGCGAGGGCCTGCGCTCGCTGCTGGTCGTCGCCGACTGCACCGGCCACGGCGTCTCGGGGGCCCTGATGACCATGACCATCAACTCCATCCTCGACGCCACCCTGCGCGAGACCGGCTTTGCCAGCCCCGCCGCCGTCATGGAACTCTTGCATCGGCGCCTGCAGGAAAACCTCGGCCAGGAACGCCTCCAGCCGCAGATCGACGACGGCGCCGACGTGGCCATGGTGATGATAGACCGCGACAGCCGCCAGGCGATCTTCTGCGGGGCGCACCTGCCCATCTTCATCGCCGGCGCCGGCGGCGCCAGCGAGCTGCACGGCGACCGCCACAGCATCGGTTACTCGCGCCGCCGCGGCCTGGTGTCCTTTACCGACATCCCCATACCCTGGGAGGAGGGGCTGCGCATCTACATCACCAGCGACGGCCTGCTCGACCAGCATCGCCACACCCACGGCGCGGGCATGGGCCGCCATGGCTTCCTGCAGCTGCTGAGGACCACCGCCGACCTTCCCCTGCCCGAACAGGGGCGATGGATCCAGGCCGAGATCGACCAGCGGCTGGCCGAAGTGGTGCAGCGCGACGATATCTGCGTGCTCGGCTTCGAGCTGCGCGGAAACGATGAGCCGGCACTGCCCCGGCCCAGTTGACACGACAAGGAGACTTCCCCATGCCAGATGTGCTGACCGACCTCTATGACCTGCGCGAGCTCTTCGACCGCCAGCAGATCATGGTCTGCTTCAACGGCCCGATCAACGCGGCCCTGATCGAGGAGATCGGCCGCGCCCTGCGCGACTACCTCAACCACCAGCAGGAAGCGCCGCGCGCCGTCGCCGACATCTTCGCCGTCTATATCGAGATGACGCAGAACATCCGCCACTATGCCAGGCAGCACGCCGACCTCGACGGCTCGGGCAGCGCCGCCATCGTCGTCTCGCGGGACGACGGCCACTACGTCATCAGCGCCGGCAACGTCATCGCCAGCGCCGATGGCGCGGCGCTGCTCGCCCGGGTGGAGGAGCTCGCCCGCCTCGACGCCGCGGAACTCAAGGCGGCCTTCAAGACCCAGCTGCGCAAGCCGCGGGAAAATCTCGAGGGCAGCGCCGGCCTCGGCCTCATCGACATCGCCCGCAAGGCCTCGGCGCCGCTCTCGGCGGCCCTGCGGCAGATCGACGCCGGGCGCAGCTTCTTCAGCCTGCGCGTCGTCCTCTAAGCCTTTCCCCTGCACAAAAGGGACAGTATCATGAACGATCTCCATCTCCCCCAGACCCCGAACACCCCGGCCGTCACCACCGATCTCGCCACGGGCGTGGTGACCATGGCCGGCGACTCCTACCCGGAAAACCCCTTCGAGTTCTTCCAGCCGCTCATCGACTGGATCGACGGCTTTCTCCACCGCCAGAGCGGCCCGCTCAGCCTGGTCCTCGACCTGGTCTACCTCAACACCAGCAGCATCCGGGCGATGATGGACATCTTCGACCGCATGGAAGAAGCGCACCGCGCCGGAGCCAAGGTCAGCGTGCGCTGGTCCTACGACCCGGAGAACGAGCGCGTCGGCGAGCTCGCCGAAGAGTTCCGCGAGGACTGCACCTTCCCCTTCCTCATCGAACCGAGGTTCTGACCATGGCCGTCTTCGACGAAGAGGAGGTCTTCGAGCAGCGCATCGCCACGGCCCTGGAAGGGGAAAGCGGCGGCGAGTGCCGCCAGCTGCTGGAGGAGCTGTTCGGGCGCTACCGCGGCCAGCGGCGCCTCCTCGACCGGCTGGTGCGCATCTCCGACGGCTTCCAGTCCGCCGAGCGACAGCGCAGCCAAAACTCCCTGACCCGTTACGAGCAGCAGATCCGCCAGCTGGAGAAGATCGTCCGCATCAGCGACCACTACCAGAAGATGCTCTTCGACCTCAACCGCAACCTGGAGCAGGCCTCGAACAGCGACCCCCTCACCGGCCTGCCCAACCGCCGCTATATGACCGGCCGCCTCAAGGAGGCCGTCGCCGAGGCGGAGCGCCATCCCGAGCGCGGCTTCGCGCTGATGCTCGCCGATATCGACCGCTTCAAGTCCATCAACGACACTTTCGGCCACGCGGTCGGCGACGAGGTGCTGAAGGGCGTCGCCGGGGCGATGACCACCGTACTGCGCGAGTACGACGTCTGCGCGCGCTGGGGCGGCGAGGAGTTCCTGCTCCTCTTCCCCGGCTGCTCCCCGGCGGCGATGCACCTCGTGGCCGAGCGCCTCCTCCATACGGTGCGGCAGACCCCGCGGCCGCGGGATCTGGCCGACGGGCTGACCATCAGCATCGGCCATACCATGTTCCGCCCCGGGGAGAGCATCGACGACACCCTGCAGCGCGCCGACGCCGCCATGTACCGCGCCAAGGGCCTGGGCCGCGACCGCGCCGTCGGCCTGTAGCCGCGGGAAAGGCCGACGCTGCCCCTCTGCCGCCAAGCCACTGGACAGAAGCGGCGGCACTGACTACTATGGGTGACAACATCCCGCCAATCCCGCACACGCTCAAGGAGGCTTCCATGCAACGGATACTCGCCACCCTGCTCTTTTTCGTCACCCTGGCCACCCTCGGCGGCTGCGGCTATAACGAACTGCAGACCAAGGAAGAAGCGGTGTTCAAGGCCTGGGGCGATGTCGAGGCGACCCTGCAGAGGCGGGGCGACCTCATCCCCAACCTGGTGGAGACGGTCAAGGGCTACGCCACCCACGAGGCCCAGACCCTGGAGGCGGTGATCAGCGCCCGGGCCAAGGCCACCGCGGTGACCATCAATCCCAAGGACCTCGGCAACGCCGAGGCCATGGCCAGGTTCCAGGAGGCCCAGGGCGGATTGAGCTCGGCCCTGGGACGGCTGATGGTGGTCGCCGAGCGCTACCCCGACCTCAAGGCCAACCAGAGCTTCCTCGACCTGCAGACCCAGCTCGAGGGCACCGAGAACCGTATCAACGTCGCCAGACAGCGCTACAACACGGTGGTCGAGGAGTTCAACGCCGCCATCCGCCTCTTCCCGGCCAATCTCACCAACAAGTTCCTCCTCAACCTGCAGCGCAAGGAGTACTTCAAGGCTGAGGAAGAGGCCAAGCAAGCCCCGAAGGTCAAGTTCTAACAGGGGGCTGCGATGGGCCGCGCCACCACGACACTTTTCCTGGCGACCCTGATGCTGCTGGCGGGCGCAGCCGGCGCTCTGGCCGCACCGGCCGTGCCGACCCTCTCCGCCAGGGTCAACGATCAGGCTGGCATGCTCTCCCCGGGGGCCAGGCAGCAGCTGGAAGGCATGCTTGCCGACCTCGAGCGGAGCGATTCCACCCAGATCGCCGTGCTCACCATGGACAGCCTCGACGGGGCGGTCCTCGAGGAGTTCTCGCTCAAGGTCGCCGAGACCTGGAAGATCGGCCAGAAAGGCAAGGACAACGGCGCCCTGCTGCTCATCGTCAAAAATGATCGCAAATTGCGCATCGAAACCGGCTACGGCCTCGAAGGCCGCCTCACCGACCTCCAGGCCGGGCGGATCATCCGTGACGTCATCCGCCCGCACTTCCGCGACGGCGACTTCGACGGCGGCGTCCTGGCCGGGGTGACGGCGATGATCGCCGCAGTGCGCGGCGAATACCAGGCCGAGGCGCAGAGTTCCTCGCCGAAGGGCCACTCCCGGGACGACATCTTCGGCCTCGGCGTCTTCCTCACCTTCGCCCTCTTCACCATGGTGCGCGTCACCGGGCGGTGGCCAAAGCTTTCCGCCGTCCTCGGCGCGATCCTCGCCCCGGCGGTCGGCACCATGTTTCTCGGTTTTACCTGGCTGATGCTGCTGGCGATGATCGCCATCGGGTTGGTCGGCGGCTTTCTCTTCGCCCTCATCTTCGGGGGCATGCGCTTTGGCGGCGTGTCCTCCGGCGGCTTCTCCGGCGGCGGCTTCTCTTCCGGGGGCGGCGGCTTTTCGGGGGACGGCGGCGGTTTCGGCGGCGGCGGTTCCTCGGGAGATTGGTGATATGAAGACTCTGGCGCAGTCCTTCCTTTCCAAGGATGAAGAGGAGCAGGTCACGGCGGCGGTTGGCGAGGTGGAGCGCACCACCTCCGGCGAAATCGTGCCGATGATCGTCTCGAGGAGCCATGACTACCCCAAGGCCACCGCCCTGTGCAGTCTCTGCCTCGGCCTGCCGCTCTCGCTGCTGCTCACCCATGTGGTCGGCGCCCACCTCTGGCTCGGCTCGCAGAACATGTGGCTCTTTCTCTTCTTCTGCCTGCTGCTCGGCGGCATCCTCTGGCCGCTGGTGCCCCGCCTGCCGTGGCTGCAGCGCCATTTCCTCCACCGCGCGGAGGTGGAGCGCGAGGTGTGCGAAGGGGCGCTGGCCGCCTTCTACGCCGAGAAACTCTACAAGACCGCCGCCGAAAACGGCATCCTCCTCTATGTCTCGGTGCTCGAGAGGAAGGTGTGGATCCTCGCCGACGCCGGCATCAACAGCAGGATCGACCCCGTGGTATGGGAGCGGGTGGTGGCCGACCTGACCGATGGCATCAGGGAGGGGCGCCGCTGCCAGGCCCTGTGCGCCGCCATCCGCGCCACCGGCGACATCCTCCGCGAGCACTTCCCCAGCCGCCGCGACGACCGCGACGAGTTGCACAACCTCATCGTCCGTTAGGCTCAGCGCAAGAGAAAGGGAAAGGCGGGCTCCTCGACGTAGCTCATCCGCCCAAGCGTCAGCTGCGGCACCGTCACGCCCCCGCCGCGGTGCAGGCTCAGGGTGCCGCGGGCGTGGACCCAGCGCTCGCCTTCCACCGCCTCCCCCTCCCCGTACCTGATAAAAATAAACAGCGGCATGGCGTCGGCGGCGCAGCAGTTCATCAGGTAGCGATAGCACATGACGACGTTTTCCGGCAGCTGCCGGTTGTCGAGCGTCTGGCAGACCACCTCGACCTCCTTGCCGAGATAGGCGTCGATATTGCCATAGAGGGTGCTGAGCGGCACTTCGCCGGAGAGGTCGGCGGCCGGCGCCTCCTCGGTCGACTGGGGCGGGCGGTAGGCTTCGAGGGAGGCAAGGCTTCTTTTGGCGAAGGTTTCCCCGTCGAAGCGCGCTTCACGGGCCTGCAGGAAGAAGAGCGGCGGCAGAAGAAGGATGGCCAGAGACGGCCACTGCCACCATGTAGACGGCTGGTGGCGCAGCCGCGACAGCGACCGGCATTGCACGGCGGCGAGAAGGGCGAGCACGACGACGGCAGCCAGCAGCAGCCACCACAGATCGGGGTGAAGCAGACGGGCGAGGTCAGCCTGACCGAAGAGCGGCAGCCAGCCCAGGAAAAGCGCCCAGCCGGCGAGAACGACGATTTTTGCCACGGCGATGACCATCGATTCCCCTCCTCAGCCTGCCTTGACCGCAAGGAGCTGCACGGCCATGGCGGCGGCGAAGACCGCCAGCGGCACCACCAGGCACAGCCAGAGAATGAGCCGCTTGCGGAACACGGCGAGATACATGAGCAGCAGCTTGATATCGAGCATCGGCCCGAGGATCATGAAGGCCAGCTGCGCCGAGGCGGGGAGGAGGTCGCGGAAGGTGGCGGCGATGAAGGCGTCGGCCTCGCTGCACAGGTTGAGCAGCACCGCCAGGGCCATCATCGCCACGATGGCCAGCCAGGGGTCGGCGGCGAGGAGGGTGAAGGTGTCGAGGGACAGGGAGCTGCGCAGCACCGCGGCGACGAAGGCGCCGATGACGAGAAAGCGGCCGACGGCGAAGAAATCGTCGGCGGCGTGCTGCAGGGCGTGGCCCAGCCGCCCAGGCAAGGTCCCATGGGCCGCGTCTTCACCGCAGGCACAGCATCCCGCGGGGGGTGCTGCCTGGTCGATGAGTGCTTCCTGCCGGGCGAAGACATGCCGTGTGGCGAGGCCGATGGCGACGGCGATCAAATAACCGCAGCAAAGGCGCAGGGCGACCATCGGCCAGTCGTAGCGGTAGGCCACCGCCGTCGACCACAGCACCAGGGGATTGACGATCGGCCCGGCGAGGAGGAAGGCGATGGCCGCGCCAAGGGGGACGCCCTTGCCGAGGAGGCGGCGCACCACCGGCACGATGGCGCACTCGCAGACCGGCACGACGAAGCCCAGGGCCCCGGCGACGAAGATCGCCCGCAGCGGCCGGCGGCGCAGCGCCCGGTCGACCAGGGAGCCCGGCACGAAGACCTCGATGAGGCCGCCGGCAAGGGCGCCGAGGAGCATGAAGGGCAGGGCCTCGAGGATGACGGCGAGGAAATTGATGGCGATGTTGTCGACCGCCCCCCGCCACGACGGGGTGCGGCCGAGGATGGCCACGAAGGCGATGGCCACCAGCAGCGAGATCTCCAGGCAGAAGGCCAGCTCGGCGGACAGCGGCGGTGAGGCTTTCACCGCCTGCGGCTGGTAGCGGGGCAGGTCGAGTGGCCTGGCGGGGCGGTCGCTCATGAGGCCCACGGGCTGAAAATACAGGCCACCCCGAGCACGGTGAGCATGGCCCCCACCCAGGCGCCGGGCCGCGGCCGCTGCCCGGTGGCCACCCAGAGGATGGGCAGGATGAGGATGGGGGAGGTCGCCGAGAGGGTCGACACCAGGCCGGCCGGGCCATGGGCGAGGGCGAAGAGGATGAAGGTCATGCCCAGGGCCATGCCGACCGTGCCGCTCATCGCCGTCAAGGCCAGGAGTCGCCCGGTCACCGCCTGCCGCTGGCCCTCCCCCGGGGCGAGGCGCAGCAGGAAGACCAGGTTGAGGAGCAGGGCGGCGGTCGCCACGCGCAGGGCAGAGGCGGCGACGGCATCGACGCCGGAGGCCATGATCGGCCGGGCGATGAGCACCGAGACCGCCTGGCACAAAGCCGAGAGGAAACCGAGGCCGATGCCGGCGGCAAGCGAGCCCTGCACCTTCTCGAACGCGTGCTGCCCCTCGCCCCGCCTGCCACAGGTCACCGCCAGCACCACCCCGATCATGATCAGCAGGCAGCCGGTGGCGGAGTTGAGCGGCAGGGTCTCGTCGAGGCAGAGGTAGCCGAGGACCACGGTCATCGGCGCGTTGGTGGTGAAGAGCACCCCCATGCGCCGCGGCCCGATGCGCTTCAGCGAGGCGTAGAGCAGGGTATCGCCGATAAAGATGCCGATGACCGCCGAAATTACCAGCACGACGAGGGAGTGGCCGTCGAGGGTCCGCCAGCCGCCGGTCGACAGCACGGCGACGCCGAGGATGACGGCGACGATGGTCAGGCGCAGGCGGTTGAAGGCGACCGCCCCGAAGGAGCGGGTCGGCGTGGTCGACAGCAGGCCGCCGAACGACCAGCAGAGCGCGGCGGCCAGGGCGGAAAATTCGGCGAGGTACATGGAGGTTCCCGGGATAAGAAACTGGGCTCCGGCAGAGGAGGGTGCGGACAGGGGGAAGAGGAGCCGCCCTGGGCGGCAACCAGCCCGCGGCGGGGCATGATGAGGGGTGTATAAAAGACCTCGGCGGACATGTCAAGCCTAGAACACCCCTCCACGCCGCGAGGGCGCCATCCGGCCTCCCAACCGGGCGGGAAGCGTGCGGCACTATGCGGCGATCGCCCCAGGGCACAAGAAATGTCTTGCCTTTCGCCACTCCTAAAGAATAGGATCAGCGCGCAAAGGGCCACCGGGCCAAAACTGCGAGCTGAACAGAGAAGAGACGAGACCATGAAGGAAAAAACGACCATAGGCTTGATTCGCGAAGGAAAGATCCCCGTCGACAGACGCGTGCCACTCACCCCGGCCCAGGCCAGGGGGGTGATGAACCGCTTTCCCGGTGTCGAAGTCGTCGCCCAGAAGAGCGACATCCGTTGCTATGCCGACCACGAGTATGCCAAGGAAGGGATCAGGCTGGTCGACTCGCTGGAGGAGTGCGACGTCATCCTCGGCGTCAAGGAGGTGCCGCTGGCCGACCTCCTCCCCGGCAAAACCTATTTCTTCTTCAGTCATACCATCAAGAAACAGCCCTACAACCTCGGCCTGCTGCAGGAGATCCTGCGCCGCAACATCACCATGGTCGACTACGAGACCCTCACCGACGCCACCGGCAAGCGCATCATCGCCTTCGGCCGCTGGGCCGGCATCGTCGGCGCCTGCAACGGCATCTGGGCCTTTGGGCAGCGTTACCGCCTCTTCGACATGCGCCGCCCCTGCCAGTGTTTCGATCTCGACGATTTATGGACCGAGCTCAAGGGCATCGCCCTGCCGCCGATCAAGATCGTCCTTACCGGCGGCGGCCGTGTCGCCAGGGGCGCCATGGAGGTGCTGGCCCGGCTGGGCGTGCGCAAGGTCACCTGCCGGCAGTTCCTCGAGCAGTGGTTCGACTTCCCGGTCTTCGTGCAGCTCAACGCCCGCGACTACAACCGCGCCAGAAACGGCGAGGGCTTCAGTCGAAACGGCTTCTATCGCCAGCCGGAGCGCTTCGAAGCCGATTTCAGCAAGTACGCGGCCGTGGCCGACCTCCTCGTCGCCTCGGCCTTCTGGGATCCCAGGGCCCCGGCACTGTTCACCCGCGACGACATCACGGGCGACGACTTCAAGATAGCGGTCATCGCCGACATCACCTGCGACATCGAGGGCTCGATCCCCTGCACCAAGCGGCCGAGCACCATCGAGGAACCGCTCTACGACTACAATCCCTGCGACGACCAGGTGGAGAACCCCCTCTCCGACGAGGCCAACATCACCGTCATGGCCGTCGACAACCTACCCTGCGAGCTGCCCCGCGACGCCTCGGCGAGTTTCGGCGGCGACCTCGCCGAGAGGGTGCTGCCGGAACTCCTCGGCGGCGACGGGACGGGGATGATCGCCCGGGCGACCATCGCCCGCGAAGGACGTCTGACCGAACGCTTCGCCTATCTCCAGGACTGGGTGGACGGTCGCTGAGAGATCGCCGCCACGGCCGAGAAAAGCATTGCCATAGAGAGGGTGCAAAGTATAATTCTTCTTGCTCAACAAAGGCTCCGCGACAGCGTCGGCCTGCCGCGACGCAGTGCCGGCGGCGATGTCGCCGAGAACAAACTTAAACAACGAGGAGACAGCGCATGAAAGGAATCAGGACATTGGCAATGGCATCGGCGATGACCGCCCTGCTGGTCGGCGGCGCGGTGGCCGGCACCCTTGATACCGTCAAGGAGAAGGGCTACGTCAACACCGGCGTTTCCGGCAAGGTCATCGGCTTTTCCTCCCCCGACGCCAAGGGTGAGTGGACCGGCCTCGATGTCGAATTCGGCAGGGCGGTAGCCGCCGCCATCTTCAACGACCCCACCAAGGTCCGCTTTACCCCGGTGGCCTTCAAAGAGGCCTTCACCGCCCTGCAATCGGGGGAAATCGACATCCTCGCCCGCAACACCACCTGGACCTACCAGCGCGACACCAAGCTCGGCCTCGAGTTCGTCGGCACCATCTTCTACGACGGCCAAGGCTTCATGGTCAAGAAGAGCCTCGGCGTCAAAAGCGCCGCCGAGCTGAACGGCGCCAGCGTCTGCACCCAGGCCGGCACCACCACCGAGCTCAACGTCTCCGACTACTTCGTCTCCAAGGGTATGACCTACAAGCCGGTGGTCTACGAGTCGGCCGACGAGGCCACGGTCATCTACGATTCCGGCCGCTGCGACGTCTATACCACCGACACCTCCGGCCTGGCGGCGCGCCGCTCGACCCTCGGCAACCCCAAGGACCACCTCATCCTCCCCGAAATCATCTCCAAGGAACCCCTGGGACCGGCTGTCCGCCAGGGTGACCAGCAGTGGAGCGACATCGTGCGCTGGGTGCTCTTCGCCCTGATCAACGCCGAAGAGCTCGGCATCACCTCGAAAAACGTCGACGAGATGATGAAATCGACCAACCCGGCGATTCAGCGCTTCCTCGGCATCGACGCCAACTACGGCGAGTACATGGGACTGACCGCCGACTGGGCTTACCGCATCATCAAGCATGTCGGCAACTACGGCGAGATGTACGAGCGCAACGTCGGCCCGGCCACCTCCCTCGGCCTCGAGCGCGGCGTCAATGCCCTGTGGACCAAAGGCGGCCTGATGTACGCCCCGCCCATCCGGTAGACCCATCTCTGCACGGCCGCAGGCGCGGCCGTGGCAGGACCGGAGAAAACCGCAGGGCGCTTCGCTTTCCTGCGGTTTTCTCTTTTGTTCAGCTCCCGCCCCCGCCCGGGGCAATGACACCATCGGTTGGCATGGCAAAACGACCCCGCGACGAACAGACCACGTGGAAGAGCAGCCGCCTCAACGACCCGCGCATCCGCGGCTGGCTGGCCCAGGCGGCGGTGCTGGCGATCCTCATCGCCGCCATCGTCTATGGCATCTACAACGTCTCCCACAACCTCACCAAGGCCGGCATCACCACCGGCTTCACCTTTCTCGGCCATCCCGCCGGGTTCGACATCAGCCAGACGCTGATCCCCTACAGCAGCCGCAGCACCTACGCCGACGCCTTCGTCATCGGCCTGCTCAACACCCTGCTGGTCTCCTTCCTCGGCATGGTTTCCGCCACCTTCCTCGGCTTCTTCCTCGGCGTCATCCGCCTCTCCCCCAACTGGATCGTGGCGAAAATGGCCGAGGCCTACACCGAGGTGATCCGCAACATCCCCCTGCTGCTGCAGGTGCTCTTCTGGTATCTGGCCATCCTCTCGCCCCTGCCCGGGCCGCGCGCCGCGCTCAACCTCGGCGACGCCTTCTTCCTCTGCAACCGCGGCCTGCAGATCCCCCGGCCGGTCTTCGGCGAGAATTTCGCGGCCACCCCCCTGGCCCTGCTCGCGGCCATCGTCCTGGCAGTCGTCATCTCACGCTGGGCGAGGCGCCGGCAATTGAAGACCGGGCGCCCCTTTCCCTCGCTGAGCTGCGGCCTGGCGCTCATCGTCGCCATGCCGCTCATCGCCCTGGCCGCCACCGGCTTTCCCCTGCACTGGGAGGTCCCGGAGTTGAGCGGTTTCAACTTCAAGGGGGGCATCACCGTACTGCCCGAACTCATCGCCCTGTGGCTGTCCCTGACCCTCTACACGGCGACCTTCATCGGCGAATACGTCCGCTCCGGCATCCTCGCCGTCGACAAGGGGCAGCGCGAAGCCGCCTACGCCCTCGGCCATCGCCCGTGGATGACCTACCGCCTGATCATCATCCCCCAGGCAATGCGCGTCGTCACCCCGCCGCTGATCAGCCAGTACCTCACCCTGGTCAAGAACTCCTCCCTGGCGGTGGTCATCGGCTACCCCGATCTCATCCACGTCTTCGCCGGCACGGCGCTCAACCAGTCGGGGCAGGCGGTAGAGATCATCAGCATCACCATGGCGGTGTACCTCTTCATCAGCCTGGTCATCTCGCTGGTCATGAACTGGTACAACAAACACTACGCCCTGCGCGGGCAGTAAGGGGGAGCCGATGCCGCAAACCTGGCAACCGAAACCGCCCACCCCCTCGCCCAGCTACAGTACCGGCTGGCTCGGCTGGGCGCGGAAGAACCTCTTCTCCTCCCCGGGCAATGCCCTGCTCACCCTGCTGAGCCTCGCCGTGCTGCTCGCCACCCTGCCGTCGATGCTGCGCTGGGGGCTATGGGACGCCACCTGGCTGGGAGACTCCCGCAAGGTCTGCGACAGTGCCGCCCAGGACGGCAGCGCCGGGGCCTGCTGGGTGTTCATCAAGGTGCGCCTCGAAGTCTTCCTCTACGGCTTCTACCCCGAGGCCCAGCGCTGGCGGGTGAACTTCACCCTGGCCCTGCTCGGTCTGGCGGCGCTGCCGATCCTCGCCCCGACGCTCTTGCGCGGCACCCTCCGGCAGACCCTGTTCGCCCTCGCCGCCGCCCTGCTGATGCTCGCCACCTTCGGCATGCCCTGCGCCATCTTCACCGCCTGTTATCTCCTCCTGCCGCTGGCCCTGCCGCCGCTGGTGCGGCAACGCCCCTTTCTCGAGCTCTTCGCCGGCCGCCTGGCGGGGGTCAGCGCCGGCCTCTTCCTGACCGCGCTGGCAGCGACGCTCCTCTATTTTGCCGCCGGCCAGGCAGGCGGTGGCGGCGCCGCCGGGCCCATCGCAGTGACCGGGGCCATCCTCGTCGTCTTCCTCATCTTTGTCGGCCGCCTCACGGCCAGCGCCTGGCGCTGGATCCTGCTCTTCACCGTCTACCCGCTGGCCGGCTTTTTCCTGCTGGTTGGCGAGGTTTTCGGCCTGCCGCTGGTCGAGACCCATTTCTGGGGCGGGCTCTTCCTCACCCTGGTGGTGGCCGGCACCGGCATGGCCACCGCCCTGCCCATCGGCATCCTCCTCGCCCTCGGGCGCCGCTCGACCCTGCCGGTGATCAAGACCCTGTGCGTCTTCTTCATCGAGTTCGTGCGCGGCGTGCCCCTGGTCAGCGTGCTCTTCATGGCCTCGGTGATGTTCCCGCTCTTCCTGCCGGAAAACGTCACCTTCGACAAGCTGCTGCGCGCCCTGGTCGGCATCGCCTTCTTCTACGCCGCCTATATGGCCGAGGTCATCCGCGGCGGGCTGCAGGCCATCCCCAAGGGGCAGTTCGAGGCGGCCATGGCTCTCGGCTGGCCCTACTGGAAGATGATGGCTCTGATCATCATGCCGCAGACCCTGCGCCTGGTCATCCCCGGCCTGGCCAACAACGTGCTCTCCCTGCTCAAGGATACCACCCTGGTGGCGGTCATCGGCCTGCTCGACCTGCTCGGCGTGGCCAAGGCCTCCATGGCCGACACGGAATGGCTCGGCTTCACCAAGGAGGCCTATATCTTCGCCGCGCTGGTCTTCTGGGTCTTCTGCTTTGCCATCTCCCGCTACAGCGTCTATCTCGAGAAGACCTACCATACCAGCCAACACTACAACTGATTTCAAGAGAGGACGGCCACGCCATGACGACACCCGCGCCGGCAGCGACCACAGCAAGGCAAGCGATCATCACCATCACCGGGGTGAACAAATGGTATAACGAGTTCCATGTCTTAAAGGATATCAACCTCGAGGTGGGCCGGGGCGAAAAACTCGTCATCTGCGGTCCCTCGGGCTCCGGCAAGTCAACCCTCATCCGCTGCATCAACCGCCTCGAGGTGCACCAGCAGGGCCGCATCGTCGTCGACGGCATCGAGCTGACCAACGACGTCAAGCGCATCGACCAGGTGCGTCGCGAGACCGGCATGCTCTTTCAGAACTTCAACCTCTTCCCGCACCTCACCGTGCTCGAGAACCTCACCCTGTCGCCGGTGTGGATCCGCAAGATGCCGCTCAAGGAGGCCCAGGAGCTGGCCTTTCACTATCTCGAGCGGGTCAAGATCCCCGATCTCGCCCACAAGTTCCCCGGCCAGTGTTCCGGCGGGCAGCAGCAACGCGTCGCCATCGCCCGCTGCCTGTGCATGAACCCCAAGATCATGCTCTTCGACGAGCCGACCTCGGCACTCGACCCGGAGATGATCAAGGAGGTGCTCGACGTCATGATCGACCTCGCCTCGTCGGGGATGACCATGCTCTGTGTCACCCACGAAATGGGCTTTGCGAGGACGGTGGCCGACCGCGTGGTGTTCATGGACAGCGGCGAGATCGTCGAGGAGAACGACCCGCAGACCTTCTTCAACCACCCCAAGTTCGACCGCACCGCCGCCTTTCTCAGCCAGATCCTCAACCACTGAGCCCGGCCCCCTGCCCACGGCAAGAGCATATGAAAGAGCACACCCCCGCCTCGGCGACCCTGGCCGAACGGCTCGCCGAGGCCTCCGTCGCCCTGACCCTCGACGAGCTGCCGCGGCCGGTAATCGACCATGCCCGCCACCTCTTTCTCGACCTCCTCGGAGCCGCCCTGGCTGGCGCCGACACCGTTGAGGCCGGCGCCGCCCTGGCGGCGGTGACGAGGCTCTCCCCCGGTGGCGGGCCTTGCACCCTGTGGGGAACGGCGTCCACGGCCTCGCCCGCGGCGGCGGCGCTCTACAACGGCATCCTCGCCCACGCCCGCGAGCTCGACGATTTCGGCGGTGTCGACCATAGCGGGGCGGTAGTCGTGCCGACCCTGCTGGCCATCGCCGAGGCCTTCCCGCCACTATCCGGCCGCCGCCTCCTCGAGGCCATGGTCGTCGGCTATGAGGTCGGCCGCAGGGTACTCGACAGCGCCGGCGGCTACCGCCCCCACAACCACGGCGACGGCTACCACTCCACCGGCAGCTGCGGCAGCTTCGCCGCGGCCGCCGCGGCCGCCAAGGCCCTCGGCCTCGACAGGCGGCAGACCACCTGGGCCCTCGGCCTCGCCGGCAGCGTCACCGGGGGCACCTGGGCCTTTCTCGTCGACGGGGCGATGGGCAAGCGCTATAACGTCGGCCGGGCGGCGGAAAATGGCCTGGTCGCCGCCTGCCTGGCGCAGCAGGGCTTCACCGGGCCGGCCCACGTCTTCGAGGCGGAGTGGGGCGGCTTCCTCGGCACCTGCGCCCGCAGCAGCCAGCTCCCCGAGGAGCTGGTGCGCAGCCGCCCGCCCGGCTACGGCATTCTGCGCAGCGGCATCAAGCCCTACGCCGCCTGCCGCGACATCCACAGCAGCCTCGATGTGGTGCTTGAACTCAGGGAGCGGCACCACCTCAGTCCCGAGGATATCGCTGCCATCGAGATCCGTCTCATCCCCGAGATGATGCAGATGATCGGCGCCAGGGACTTCCCCATGACACGCATCGAGGCCCAGCTCAACCTGCCCTACAGCGTCGCCGTGGCCCTGGTCACCGGCCGCGCCTTCATCGGCGAATACGAGCCACCCTGGCTTCACCACCCCGAGGTGCGGCGCCTCGCCGCCCTGGTGCGGCTGGTAGAAAGCCTCGAGCTGCCCTTCGACAGCGAACCTTACCTGCGCCTTATGACCACTGACGGGCAGAGTTATGAAGGCCATGTCGATTTCGCCAGCGGCGCCCCGCAGACCCCCCTGCCAGCGCAGCGCATCGTCGCCAAGTTCGAGGCCCTGGCAGGGCGCACGCTGCCCGCCGCGACAGTCGCCGCGCTGCGGGACATGGCACTTGCCGTGGAAGAGGTGGGCGACCTCGGCGAAGTGGCCCGCCTCCTCAGGGCAGGGGGCCGCTAGGCGATCATGGATGAAGAAGCCCTCCTCCGGGCCGCCGGCCTGACCATGCGCCAGGCATGCGAAAGCGACCTCGAGGCGCTGGTGGCGCTGCGCATCGCGGCGATGCGCGACAGCCTCGAACGGGTGGGGCGCTTCGACGAGAAGCGCGCCCGCGAGCGCCTCACGCGGGACTACAGCCCGCAGCGTACCACCTGCTACCTCCATCAGGGGACCATTGTCGCCTTCGCCGTCACCGCCCGCGAGGGACAGGAGCTGGTCCTCAAACACCTCTACGTCCACCCCCGCTTCCAGCAACGTGGCATCGGCGCCCTGGCATTGTCGCGGGTCATCGCCGAGGCGGCCGAGGAGGGGCGCACCATCCGCCTCCTCGCCCTCAAGGAAAGCAGGGCCAACCGCTTCTATCTCGCCAACGGCTTCAGGCTGGCCGGCAGCGACCAGTACGACAACATCTATATCCGCCCGCTGCCCTCCCTGGCGGCAGGCAGGGTGTCTGAAGAGAGCGAACCGCCCGACTGAAAGGGGCACCGCACACGTGTCTTGTGACAAAACGAGCAAACGTTCCCGTTCCGCAGAAATTCCTTGCCGTGAGCGCCGCCACGTCCTATTGCTTGTTGTTCGTAGCCAACCTGGCCAGCCGGCCCTTTCCCGCTCCTCCAACCCATGGCGATGGAGGCTGTAATGATTCTCTTCGACGCCCATGTCCACCTCTGGCCGGCCTTTACTGCCGGCAGACTGCTTCAGGCAGCCAGGGACAATTTTCTCCACCATCTGCCCCCCTCCAGCCCGCCGACCATGGCCCTCTTTCTGGCCGACACCGGCAAGGCCGAAGGCTTCGCCCTGCTCGGCGCCATGGCCGACAGGGGCGAGGTCGCGGGGAACTTCCGCCTCCTGCGCACGGAGGAGGATGAGACCTTGCTCGCAGTCGATCCGAGCCGGCCGGAAGGGCGACTCCACCTTTTTGCCGGGCGGCAAATCGTCACCGGCGAGAGCATCGAGGTGCTCTCCCTGGCCTCGACCGCCATCATCGACGACGGTATGCCTCTGGAGGATACTGTGGCTCTGGTGAAAGAACGGGGAGGACTGGCGGTTCTCCCCTGGGGGGTGGGGAAATGGCTGGGAACTCGGGGGCGGACCATCGCCGCCTTTCTCGCCGAGGCGCAACCGCAGGGCCTCTTCGTCGGCGACATCGGCGGCCGCCCCCGCCTGTGGCCGCCCTCCCGGCTCTTTGCTCAGGCCGCCGAACGCGGCATCGCCCTGCTGCCGGGCAGCGACCCGCTGCCCCTGCCCGGGGAGGAACTGCGCGTCGGCTCCTGTGGCGCCAGCCTTGAAGGCAGCTGCGCCGGCGAGCGCCCGGCTGCCCTGCTGCGCCGGTTGCTGTGCAGCCAGGGCCTGACGGCGAACTCCTTCGCCACCCGCCCGAACGTCCTCTCTTTTGTCGCCACTCAGCTGGCCCTGCGCCTGAAGAAGTAGTCCGCCGTAAGCGCCGCAGGATAGCCGGGCCCCTGGCGCTGCGCCATTACCGCCATGACCACCACCAGCGACGCCAGCCACACCAGACGGCTCTGATAACGGTCGTGGGGGTTGGAGAGCGCCCCGCAGATGAAGGCATTGCCAAGCAGGGCGAAAAAAACGAACAGGGCCAGGGTCGCCAGCCCGTAACGCCGTTTGCGTAAAGCCCACAGGAAGACCAGCGGCAAGCCGAGACAGGAGAGCCAGGCCACCGGCACGTGCACGGCATTGAGAGCTGCGCTCAAGGCCGGGGTGATCTCACCGCGCTGCTGGCGCGCCGCGTTGAAGGCCCGCGCCGTCGCCCTGGGGAGGATGTTGGTGAAGACGTTGCGGGTGTCGTTATGGATCTCGCCCAGCTGATCGGCAGTCTTGACCATCAGCGCCTGATGGATCGTGGCCTGGAACGCCGTCGACAGGGCCAGGCCGGGATAGGCGACGATGCTGGCGCGGACCAGATAGCCAAGCTCGGCGTCGGCGCGGCCGCTCCACTCGCCGAGGTCACGAAAAGCGGAATCCTTGCCCCAGAGGAACTCGTCTCCATTGTGGGGGATGCGCGCCTGCAGGCCGCACAGCTTGATGCCCGGCACCGGGCAGTGCTCCTGCAGCCAGCGCTGGGCGATGCCCGCCTGCACCAGGCGGCCGAAGACATAGACCGGCCCGCCGGGGGTGTAGACCGCCTTGCCGACCAGCAGCAAGTGA
>JANJUM010000232.1 GCA_024710585.1 Desulforhopalus sp. | reverse complement strand
GTCGAAGAAGAGCTGCCGGGCTGGACGATCACCGTTGGGCCGCGCGAGGCCGCCCATATCGCCGGCTTCCTGAAGAGTAGATAGTTGTTGTGACACCCCCTGCCGGAACAGTCGCAACTGCTCCGGTGGGGTTTTCTTTTGGTTACCGCGATCAATGATCGCGGCAAGGAGTTTGAGACCCATACACCTTTGAAAGGAGAGCAATTATGATTCTATTCGGCGAAAGCCTCAACGTCATCTCCAAGAAGATCGGCAAGGCCTTCCGGGAACGGGACCCCAAACCGATCCAGGAAGAGGCCCTCGAACAGAAGAAACTCGGTATGGACTATATCGACATCAACCTCGGACCGGCCAAGAAGGATGGTCATGAGTTGATGCCGTGGGTCATCCAGGTGGTGCAGGAGGTGGTTCCGGAGATCCCGCTGCTGCTCGATACCTCGAATATCGCCGCCATCGAGGAGGGCCTCAAAGTCATCAAGCCCGCCACCAAGCCCCATATCGTCAACTCGATCATGGCCAGACCGGAGCGTTACACGGTAATGCTGCCCATGGCCGCCAAGTATGAGGCCGATATCGTCGCCCTGATGTGGGGTCCGGATGGTCTGCCCCGCGACGAGAATGAGCGCGCCGCCCTCGCCGTCGAGCTCCTTTATGCCGCCAACGAGGCGGGGATCCCCAACGAGAAAATCTGGGTCGATGGCATTGTCACCCCGGTCAATATTCAGCAGGCGCAGTGCGTTTCGCTGATGAACTTCCAGGCCATGCTCGCCGACATCGCCCCCGGCGCCATGTCGACCTGCGGTTTGTCAAACATTTCCAACGGTCCGCCGGTTCATCTCCGCCCGATCATCAACACCACGTATATGATCATGCTTGGCCGCAATGGGATGCAGTCGGTAATCTCCGACCCGCTCGATACCAATCTTACCGCCGTTGCCAAAGGTCAGCGTCAGGATATCGTCGATGTGGTGTACCAGGCCATGGACGGCACCGCACCCCCGCTGTCGTCGCTGTCCAAGGAATTGGCTGACTATGTCAAGACCGTGCGCGTCATCACCGGTGAGAACCTCTTCTCCGATTCCTATCTGGAAATCTGAGTTCTTCGTACGCCCATGGCAAGAGCCCCATCCTTTTCGGGTGGGGCTTTTTTTTTGGGGAATTGATGGTTACTGTCACAGCGTCCAGGCTGCGACACGAGAAGGTCGTTGTCTATTCTTTGGGTATCATGGGGAGTGACGACAGCATGAGCACGACTGAAAAGATAGAGGGCTGGGTTTACGTGTTTATTTGCGATCCGGGAAAAGACGAGAGCTTTCTTGGGTTGTACGATGAGAAACAGGATGTTCACTTCATCCCGGCTTTCCGCAGCAAAGAGGAGGCCAACGACTGTTTCCTCAACCTGCCGCGCGAGAAAGGTAAGAAATACGAGTTGCAGGCGGTTCATCTCGACGAGTTGCACGACGCTGCCAAGAAGAGCGATTACCTGGTGGCGATGGTCGATGATGAGGGACGCATCATCGGCTGAGCTGGTTTTGATCGAGAACGACGAAGGAGAGAAAACGTGAGTTTGAAGATAGCTATAGGGGGTAAGGGCGGCGTCGGCAAAACGACCGTCACCGGGTTGCTGGCGCGTTGCCTGGCCATGGACGGCAACAACAAGGTCATCGCCATCGACGCCGATCCGGTGGCCAATCTTGCCGCCGCCCTGGGAATCCCGGAGGATAAGCCGATCACCCCCATTTCTCAGTTGACCGAACTGATCGCCGAGCGCACTGGAGCGAAACCGGGCACCATGGGCGGTTTCTTCACCCTCAATCCCAAGGTCGACGACATCCCCGAGAGATTCTCCCAGGAGCGTGATCGGGTGCGCCTACTGGTCATGGGCACCGTTCAGAGCGGCGGTTCGGGGTGCATCTGTCCGGAGAGCACGGTGCTCAAGGCCTTGATGAACCATCTCGTGCTGGTTCGCGAAGATATCGTCATCATGGACATGGAGGCCGGCGTGGAGCATCTCGGGCGCGCGACGAGCGGGTCGGTGGATGCCCTGATTGTCGTCGTCAACCCCGGGGCGAGGAGCCGCGCCGCTGCCGAGAAGATCCGCAAGCTTGGCAGGGACATCGGCATCAAACGCATCCTCATCCTCGGCAATCGCGTTCGCGGCGAGGAGGACCGCCGGTTGATCCGCACTTCGCTGGCGGATTTTGAAATCCTTGGCTTTCTCCCCGAGCAGGAGGAGATCGTTCTCGCCGATCGTGGCGGCATGCGGCCCTACGACGACCTCTCCACCGCGCCGCAGGAACTTTTCGCCATCGTCGAAAAACTTGTCGCCATGCAGAAATAGCCTCGCCTCGCTAACAACGCAGTGGGATGTAGACCGATGTCAACATGATGGCAACAGGGGTTTGGCGCTCCGTGCATCCTGTTTTCCGAGCCCGTGGCCTTTGCCGCGGGCTTTGTTGTTTTACCCTCTTGCTCTTTCAGCGTCTTGAAAATGGTTCTTGACAATGCCACCCAGTGGTATAAACTGCATGTAGTTGGGAACTGTTCCCATATGGAGCAGGGCAGTATTTCGGTAGTGTTGCTTCTTCCCCGGCCAAGTGGCCAGGGTTGATCGGCATGCCACGGGCGAGTGCGAAGAGGAGGGAGCATGGCCAAACCACTGGAACTCATCAAGGTAGAAGATTTGACCAGCTGCGAGTCTACGGCGCAGATGATCACCAAGGCAAGAAAAGACGGGGTGGAGCTGTTTTTCGATCGAGCAACCGCCCTCAAACCATGCCCCATCGGCGAGCAGGCCGCATGCTGCAAGCACTGCTCCATGGGGCCGTGCCGGATGAACGTCAACAGCCCCTATGACCGGGTCGGGGTCTGTGGCGCCACCATCGACACCATCGTCGCCCGCAACTTCGCGCGCATGGTCGCTGCCGGCACCGCCGCGCACACCGATCATGGCATGGCGATGCTCGAACTGTTCCGCGACGTCATCAATGGCAAGGTCAAGGATTTTGCCATCAAGGATCCCATCAAACTGCTGGAAGTTGCCGCAGCTTTGGACATCCCCACCGAGGGGCGCGAACTTCGCGATGTGGCGCTTGATCTCTATCACGAACTGGAACGCACCTACACCCAGGTGGATGGCGAAATTCCCATGGTCAAGCGGGTGCCGCCCAAAACCCTGGAGCTGTGGCGCGCCGCCGGCATCGTGCCCCGCGGGGCGATGCGCGAGATCATGGAAATGATGCACCGCACCGCCATTGGCGTCGATCAGGACTACGAGAACCTTACCAAACAGATCTCTCGCACCGCGCTTGCCGACGGCTGGGGCGGTTCGATGGTTTCCACGGATATCTCTGATATCCTCTTCGGCACGCCCTCGCCGGTGGAGATCGAGGTGGATATGGGGGTGCTCAAGGAGGACCAGGTCAATATCATCGTCCACGGCCATGAGCCGATTCTCCTCGAGGCGATGCTCATCTCGGCCGCCGATGCGGGCCTGCGCGAAGCGGCCAGGGAAGCCGGGGCCAAGGGCATCAACCTGGTGGGCATGTGCTGCTCCGGGCTCGATGTCATGTCGCGCCACGGTCTGCCCCATGCTGGTAACTTCTCCAGCACCGAGGCGGTGCTGGTCACCGGGGCTGTTGACGCGATGACCGTCGACATCCAGTGCATCAAACAGGATCTCAAGCGCGTCGCCGATTTCTACGATACCCCCTTCATCACCACCAACTACCGGGCGAAGATCGAAGGTGCCTTGCACATTCAGCTCGACGAACATGAGCCTCTGAAGTGCACCGACGAGATCATCATCAAGGCTATCGCCCGCTACAAGTCGCGGAAAAAACCGGTGTACATTCCCCGCAAGGTGAGCCGCGGGGTGCACGGCTTCTCTTTCGAGTACATCAACTACATGCTCGGCGGTTCCTTCCGCGGCAGCTACACTCCGCTCAACGAGAACATCATCAATGGCCGGATTCGAGGCGTGGCAGGGGTCGTGGGCTGCACCAACCCTCGCTCCAAGCAAGACCACTCCCATATCGAACTGGTCAAGGAGTTGATCAGAAATGATGTTCTCGTGCTGCAGACCGGCTGCTCGCAGATGGCCCTGGCCAAGGCTGGCCTCACCGGGCCGGGCGCCGCCGCGCTCGCCGGCCCAGGATTGGCCGAGGTCTGCGAGACGGTGGGCATGCCCCCTATCCTCGGTTTGGGCGCCTGTGTCGATAACAGCCGCATCCTCATCGCCGCCTCGGAAATGGTCCGTGTCGGCGGGCTTGGCGATTGTCTCGCCGACCTGCCGGCGGCGGGTTGCGCCCCGGAATGGATGAGCGAGAAGGCCATTGCCATTGGTCATTATTTCGTCGCATCGGGGATCTATGTCGTTTTCGGCCATACCTTCCCCATGACCAGAGGAACCAAGTTCGAGAAGCACCTCTTCGAGGATCTGGAGAAACTGGGTTTCGGCTCCTGGGCCTTCGCCGACGATCCTGGCGAGATGGCACGGCTGATGATCGCTCATATCGACAAGAAACGGCGACAGCTGGGCATCGACAAGACCAGGGAGCGTGTCCTTCTCGACATGGCCGACCGGCGCAGTCTCGACGCCGGAGCCTGATGGGTGCTGCATGAAACGAGCGGCCAGAGCGGGGCGGCAGGGTCGTCGCCCCGCCGGCCGCTTGCAGGGAGGTGAAGGATGGCAATATTTGATGGCAGGTATTACTGGGACGGCACGAAAGATGGCGACCTCGAGCCGGTGGCCTGGTACCCGGGCAGCTACGATGTCAAGATCGTCGCTTTGGAAGGTGGAGGAAAGGTAACGCCCATGTGGTCGACGCTCTGCCTCTTTGCCCGTACCGGTGAGGGGGTGTCGATTTCCGCCAACCCCGAGAAGTTCGCCAAGCGCATCTGTGCCGAGTTCTTTCTCGATCTGGAGCGGGTGTTGTGGGTCGAGGATCTTCTCAGCGCTGCGGACCGCTACCAGGTGGTCACCTTCACCTGCAGCGGCAAAATGGGCCGGGAACGGTTCTACCAGGCCACGCGACGGCTGGCCACTGCCGCTGAGAAGAGACTTATCGAAAAGGCGCTTGGTCCCGTGGAGGCCCTCCACGGGCGGGGTGTGCAGGTTGGGTGAGGGGGCAATGCTGAGAGAGGAGATCATTCTGCGCCTGCAGCGCCTCGAAGCGGATATCGAGGAGACCATTCGGCGTTTGCCCGCTCACTCGGTCAAGCCACCGGTGATGATGGACTTACTTGCCCTGGAAGACGAGAGGGAAGTGCTCAAGCAACGGCTCGCCGAACTCGAGAAAGCTTTCGCCATGCCGACATCGTCGCATTGCCTTTGATTCCCCGCGGCATTATCGTAGGCGAAAAGAGCGTGAGGGGGGCGTGCCGCTCCATTGGCGTCGGCCCCACGATCTTTCACCCGCCACCATAAGGAGGAGTCATGAGCAACCAGCATTGTCCGGGATTCGAGAGCAACAAAACGCTGAAAGAAGTCAAGATCAAGTGTCCGGGTTGCGGCAAGGAGTGGGGCATTTTCTCCGACGAGACTGAGAAAAACGTCAAGTGCCCAGACTGCGGAATGATCTTCGATCCTAAGACTGCCGTCGTCAAATAGCAGCGTGCGCGTTGCGCTGACAGGTTTGCAAAGGCCAGGCAATCCCCCCCAGGGGGCTTGTCTGGCCTATTTTTTTGGACGCTCTTCCGGTTGGGGCTGACGACTGGTTGCCGGCATAGCTCTCATGAAAAATTCTCAGAAGGTGATGGGGGAGCGTACTGACGGTCTGCATGCCTGGCACGTGATGCGACGAGGTGTTTCGAGATTTGAAAATTGTGCGAACTGTGACAATGCACAATTTCACGCTTGACGGAGAGGAGTTGCCCATGCTTCTCTTGGAGTCTCCCTGACTATCTTTTCTTGGTCAAATATCCCTCTGGTTTTAAACCAAGTTCACCGCCTCGCCCCTTGCCCTGTTGACGTGCATTTACGCTTGATTACGGCGGCGATTTGGGCTAGGGTTAGGGGTCTTTTTGGTGGGGTTCGGCCGAAAATGGAAGGTTTTTCGAAAGTCTCCACGGGGGCAGGCGACACGCCGCCCCGGGTAACGGTTTACGTTCATACTCTATAGAGAAGGAAACAAGATCATGGTGGAAGCGGCGATAATGCGAGAAGGAAAGGCGAAGAAATCCTTCCTGGACGAACTGCGGGCGATGGTTCCGGCCGGAAACCTCAGTCTCTGCCTCACCTGCGGGCTCTGCTCCTCCGGATGTCCTGCCACCGGGCTCGAGGATATGGATCCGCGAAAGTTTCTGCGCATGCTGGTGCTCGGCATGGACGAGGAGGTGCTCAAGTCAGACTGGCCGTGGATGTGCACCATGTGTCAGCGCTGCGTGTACGTCTGTCCCATGAAGATCGACATCCCCAGCATGATTTTCAATATCCGTGCCAGCCGTCCCCGCGACCAGCGGCCCAAGGGCATCCGCAATTCCTGCGACGTGGCCGTGGCCAGCGACACCTGCAGCGCCATGGGTACCCCGGTGGAGGACTTCAAGTTCGTCGTCAATGACGTCCTCGAGGAATACCGCGCGGCGCAACCCGAGTTCGCCGACATGGAGGCGCCTATCGACAAGGTCGGAGCCGAGTTCTTCATCAACCAGAACTCCCGCGAGCCGATGACAGAACCCGACGAGATGGTCCCGCTGTGGAAAATTCTCCACCTCGCCAAAGTGAACTGGACGTACGGCAGCAAGGCCTGGGCGGCCGAAAACTACTGTCTGTTCCTTGCCGACAACGAAAGCTGGGAGACCCTGGTACGCAGGAAGGCGGCCATGGCCGATGAGTTGGGGTGCAAGACGTATCTCAACACGGAGTGAGGCCACGTGACCTTCGCAGTCCGGGCCGGACTGAAAAAATTCAATGTCGCGCACAACTTCGAGACCAAGAACATCTACGAGTACTATGGCAAGTGGATCCGCGAGGGCCGGCTCAAGCCGAACTCGGACTGGAACAAGGACCTGAAAATCAAGTTCACCGTGCAGGATCCCTGCCAGATCGTCCGCAAAAGCTTCGGGGACGCTATCGCCGATGAATTCCGCTACGCCATCAAGCAATGCATAGGCGAGGAGAACCTGGTGGAGATGACCCCCAACAAGTCTAACAATTACTGCTGCGGCGGCGGCGGCGGGTTCCTGCAGTCGGGTTTCAGGGAACAGCGGCTCGCCTATGGCAAGATCAAGGACGACCAGATCAAGGCTTCCGGGGCCACCTACTGCATCGCCGGCTGTCATAACTGCCATGCCCAGATCCACGAGTTGTCGCACCACTATAATGGGCACTATCAGGTCGTCCATTTCTGGACCATTCTCGCCCTGGCCCTGGGAATTCTTGGCCCCAACGAACGCACCTATCTCGGTGACGATCTTCGCGAGGTCAACGTCTTTCACCCGGAAACGGCTCTCTAACACTATGCAGGCTAATTCACTCTAGATAGGGTCGACTTATGCAGCTTACCAAACAGCAGATCGATTATTGCATGGAGTGCGGGGTATGCACCGGCAGCTGTCCCATCAGCCAGGAACGCGCCGGGTTCTCGCCACGGCAGATGATCAAACGCACCCTGGTGGAAACCGACGAAAACGTCCTTTACTCGAATGATCTCTGGGCCTGCCTCAGCTGTTCGCGGTGCAGCGACCGCTGCCCGGTGGGTATCGATTTTCCGGAGTTCATCCGTTCGTATCGGCAAAAGGCGCGGGCGGTCGCCAATCTGCCCAGGGAGAGCCATCACGGTGTCTTCCAGACCCTGTCGACGCTCCAGGCGGGAGCGTCGCGGCTCAACCGCATTGCCTGGACCGAGGGGGCGGGGAAAATCGCCGCCAAAGGCGAATACTTCTATTTCGTCGGCTGTGCCCCCTTTCAGACCCCGGTTTTCAAATACCTTGGCCTCAATGTCATCGACACCGCCAAAAATATCCTCAAGCTGATTAACGCGGTGGGCATCGAGCCTGTGGTCAGCAACGATGAACGTTGCTGCGGCCACGACGCGTTCTGGGCTGGCAACGAAGAGTTGTTCGCTGCGCTGGCGCGGAAAAATGTCGACACCATCGTCGCCAGCGGCGCCAAGACGGTCATCTTCGGCTGCCCGGAAGGCTATGCCACCTTCCGTGAACACTATCCCCAGGTGGTTGGCGAGCTTCCCTTCGAGATCCGCCACATCACCGAGTTCCTGGTGGAGCGTCTGCCGGAAGCGGGAGTGGTGATGAAGGATGCGGGCGAAGGAACCGTCACCTTCCATGATCCCTGTCGCCTCGGCCGTCGGATGGGCATGTACGAGCAGCCGCGGCAGCTCATCTCCATGGTGCCCCGGGCGCGATTCAAGGAAATGGAGAACAATCGTGAAAATGCCGTCTGCTGCGGCACCACGGCCTGGATGGAATGCTCTTCCTGTTCCAAGAAGATGCAGACCAACCGGCTCATGGAGGCGGAGCAGATCGGGGCCGGCACAATCATCACCGCCTGTCCCAAATGCCAGATCCACCTCACCTGCGCCAAGTCGAACACCGATATCGGCATCGAGGTCAAGGATCTCTACTCCTTTCTGGCGGAACAGCTGTAAGGGTGGTGCTTCCGGCTGGGACAGGCAGACAAGAATAACCAATGCGTAGCGGAGACATTTGATGAAGAGTGACAACTCGCGGAAGGTTCAAGGCTCGGTGATGGTTGTCGGCAGCGGCATCGCCGGAATGCAGACGGCGCTCGATCTCGCCGACTCAGGGTTCTATGTCTACCTGGTGGAGAAGGCGCCCTCCATCGGCGGAGTGATGGCGCAGCTCGACAAGACCTTCCCGACCAACGATTGTGCGATGTGAGTAATCTCGCCCAAACTGGTCGAGGTCGGCCGTCATCTGAATATTGAACTGAAAACGCTCTCCGAAGTACAAAAAATCTCCGGCACCGCGGGTAACTTTACCGTCGAGCTGTTGCAGCACCCGCGTTATGTCGACATGGACAAGTGCATCGCCTGCGGCGAATGCGCTGCCAAGTGTCCGAAAAAGGTCACCGACACCTTCAACGCCGGCTTGGCGACGCGCAAGGCCATCTATGTCGAATACCCCCAGGCGGTGCCGCTTAAATACGCCATCGATGCGGGGAGTTGCATCTACCTGAAAAACGGCAAATGCGGCTTCTGTGCCAAGGTGTGCCCGACCAAGGCGATCAATTTCGAAGATAAGCCGGTCGCGGTGACCCTGCAGGTGGGCTCGGTGGTGCTCGCCCCCGGCTTCTCAACCTTTGACCCGCAGAAACTCGACACCTACCAGTACTCGCAGTACAAGAACGTCATCACCTCTCTGGAAATGGAGCGCCTGCTCAGCGCCACCGGCCCCTTCAACGGCCACCTCGTGCGTCCTTCCGACCACCGCGAGCCGAAGAAGATCGCCTGGCTGCAGTGCATCGGCTCGCGCGACATCAACCGCTGCGACCACGGCTACTGCTCTTCGGTGTGCTGCATGTACGCGGTCAAGGAGGCGGTGATCGCCAAGGAGCACTCCGCGGAGCCTCTTGATACGGCGATTTTTTACATGGACATGCGCACCTACGGCAAGGAGTTCGAGAGTTACTATAAGCGTGCCGAGGAGGAAAAAGGGGTGAGGTTCCTGCGCACCCGCGTCCATACCATCATCGAAGACCGCAACACCCAGGACCTCGTGCTGCGTTTCGTCGATGACAACGGCAAGCTGATCGACGAGCGCTTTGACATGGTGGTGCTCTCGGTGGGCATGGAGACCTCCAAGGAACTGGCCGCTCTGGCACGGCGCCTGGAGATCGAGCTTAATGCCGACAATTTCGCCGCCACCGACTGTTTCTCCCCGGTGAAGACCTCGCGGGATGGCATCTATGTCTGCGGCGCGTTCCAGGAACCCAAGGATATTCCCTATTCGGTCATGGAGGCCAGTGCCGCCGCCTGCTGGGCTGAGGCCGACCTGGCCCCGGCCCGCGGCACTCTCACCAGGACCAAGACCTTTCCCGCGGAGCGGCCGGTGGCGGACGAAGAGGCGCGTATCGGCGTCTTCGTCTGCAACTGCGGCACCAATATCGGCGGCATCGTCAATGTCCCGGAAGTGGCGGAGATGGCCAAGGGCCTGCCCGGCGTCACCTATGTTGAAGAGAATCTCTTCACCTGCAGCCAAGACAGCCAGGAGAAAATCAAGGACATCGTCGAGAAAAAGGGCCTCAACCGCGTTGTAGTGGCCGCATGTACGCCGCGGACCCATGAGGCACTCTTCCAGGAAACCTTGCGCGACGCCGGTCTCAACAAATACCTTTTCGAGATGGCCAATATCCGCAACCAGTGCTCCTGGGTGCACAGCAAGGAAAAGGATGCCGCAACCAGCAAGGCCAAGGACCTGGTGCGCATGGCGGTGGCCCGCACCCGGCTGATCACCTCCCTCGGCCAGCCAACCATTGCCGTGGAACCCAGTGCGTTGGTCATCGGCGGCGGCATCGCCGGGATGACCTCGGCCCTCGGCCTGGCCGATCAGGGCTATCAAGTCTATCTCATCGAGAAGGAAGGACAACTGGGCGGTAATGCCCGCTCACTGCTCACCACCTGGAAAGGCGACAAGGTTGGCGAGCGCCTTGCCGAGATGATCGCCCGGGTCACCGGGCACCAGCGCATCGCCGTGCACACCGGGACCTCGGTCAAGGCGTCTTCCGGTTTTATCGGCAATTTCGAGACGGTGGTCTCGGGTGTGAGTGGAGACAAGGTCCTCCGCCATGGCGCGGTGGTAGTGGCCACCGGCGCCGAGGAATACAAACCGACCGAATACCTCTATGGCCGGGACCCACGGGTGCTCACCCACCTGCAGCTTGATCAGGCCGTTGCCGCCGGCGACCCGCGGCTGGCTTCCGCCGACACGGTGGTGTTCGTGCAGTGCGTCGGTTCCCGTGAGGAGGAGAGACCCTACTGCTCCAAGGTGTGCTGCACCCACTCCATCAAGGCGGCGATACGCTTCAAGGAGAACAGGCCCGACAGCCAGGTCTTCATCATTTACCGCGACATCCGCACCTATGGCCAGCGCGAGTACCTCTACAAGGAGGCCAGGGAGAAGGGCGTTATCTTCATTCGCTATGGCCTCGACGAGAAGCCCGAGGTGAGCGACAAGGGCGACACTCTGGCCGTGGTGGTGCGCGATCACGTGCTTGGCCGCAAGATTGAACTGCATGCCAACCTGCTGGTCCTTGCCGCGGCCATCGTGCCCCGCGACAACGAGGCCCTGGCGCAGATGTTCAAGCTCTCCTGCAACAGCGACAAGTTCTTCAACGAGGCCCACGCCAAGCTGCGGCCGGTGGAGTTCGCCACCGCCGGCATTTTCCTCGCCGGCATGGCCCACTATCCCAAGCCCATCGAGGAAAGCATTGCCCAGGCGGCGGCTGCGGCCTCACGTGCGGCGGTGACCCTCTCCCAGGAGAGTATCACCGTCGAAGGCGTGGTCTCCCATGTTCAGCAGTTCATGTGTCGTGCCTGCGGCGAGTGTGAGAGAGCCTGCCCCTTCAATGCCATCGCTGTGCAGGAGGTCGAAGATGGGCTGCGCGCTGCGGTGGTCAAAGAGGCTTTGTGTAAAGGTTGCGGGATGTGTGCCGTGGCTTGTCCGACCGGGGCCGCCTCGGTGCGCCACTTCGGCGATCGCTCGGTGCTGACCATGGTGGAAACGGCCTTTGCCGCAGGGAACTAGCCCTGGGGCGGTGTATTTCGCGTGCCGGGTGGGGCAGTGCCCCTCCCGCCGCAGCATGAGAATTTCTTCCTGAGGAAATGAATATGTCTGGGGAATTCACACCTAAGATCGTCATGTTTGCTTGCAACTGGTGCGCGTATTCCGCCGCCGACCTTGCCGGGGTGAGCCGGTTCCAGTATCCTCCCAACCTTCGCATCATCCGCGTCATGTGCACTGGACGGATCAACCCCAACTTCATTCTCCAGGGATTCGAGAACGGTGCCGACGGTGTGCTCGTTGCCGGCTGACACATCGGTGACTGCCATTACCTGGATGGTAATGTCAAGATGACCAAAGTCTTCGAAACCGCAGAAGAACTTGTCGGCCTGCTCGGCATAGAGCCGCAGCGCGTACGCCTGGAGTGGATTTCTTCCGCAGAGGGCACCAAGTTCGCCGAGGTGGCGACGTCCTTTACCGAAACCATACAATCTCTGGGGCCGCTGAGAATGGCGGTGGCCGCCTGAAGACGATTGAGACAACTGCCCAAAAGGGGAGGTAGCTTGTGAACAGGGACATGCTTGTTATCGGTGGTGGCATCGCGGGGATCCAGTCGTCGCTGGATCTGGCGGAGATGGGATTCAAGGTCTATCTGGTTGAGAGGCTGCCGAGTATCGGCGGCAAGATGGCACAGCTCGACAAGACCTTTCCCACCAACGATTGCGCCATCTGAATTCTCTCGCCGAAAATGCTGGATGTCGGTCGACATCCCAATATCGAGTTGATGGCCTACAGCGAGGTGGAGCAGGTCGAGGGCAGCGCCGGCTGCTTCAAGGTACGGGTGCGCCGCAAGGCCCGCTATGTCGACGAAGCCAAATGCACCGGCTGCGGGGCCTGTCGCGAGAAGTGCCCGACCGATGTGCTCGACATGTACAACGAGGGGCACTCCACCCGCAAGGCCATCTACAGCTGGTTCGCCCAGGGCATTCCCTCGACCCACACCATCGATCCCGACCACTGCCGTGTCCTCCAGGGCAAGAAGTGCGGGGTCTGCCAGAAGCGTTGCGAGGCCGGGGCCATTGATTTTGAGCAGAAGGACAAAATCGTCGAACTCGATATCGGGGCGATTATCGTTGCCACCGGTTATACCGTGTTCGACCCCGGGAAAATTCCCGAATACCGCTACAAAGACCTGCCCAACGTGGTGACGGCGGTGGAGTTCGAGCGCTTTCTCAGTGCCTCCGGCCCCACCCATGGTCATATCGATCGGCCTTCGGACATCCTCGCACGGCGTGAGATTGCCGAACTGGAGAAGGAGGAGTCGCGCCTGCAGAAGACCCTGGCCCGCTACGAGGAAAAGGCCGGAGCCTCTTCACAAAGCGTCTTCGAGGCTTTTGCCGCCGAGACGGCTCCACCCGAACAGCAGCAGTGGATGGAAAAGTACCGCGAATATCTGCCGCTGACCGAGAAGCTGGCCGCCCTGCGCAGCAAGGCCGAGGGCTTTACCACCGCCAAGCGGCTCGCCTTCATCCAGTGCGTCGGCTCCCGCGACCTGCGCTTCTACCCCTTCTGTTCCGGGTTCTGCTGCATGCATTCGATCAAAGAGGCGATCATCGCTCATGAGCACGAGAACGCCACCACCTCGGTGATTTTTGGCATGGATATCCGTGCGGTGGGCAAAGGCTTCGACGAATATAAAGTGCGCGGCGGCAATAAGTCGAACATCACCTATCGTCGCAGTCGGGTGGCGGAGATCGTCAACGGCCCCAACAACAACCCGGTGCTTGTCTACGAAGATACCCAACTGCAGAAGGTGGTTCGCGAAGATTTCGACCTGGTTATCCTCGCCACCGCCTGTGCCCCGAACGAGGGCATGAAGGAGATGGCCGCCATCCTCGGTATCGAGCTCAACCGCTTCGGATTCTTCAAGACTCGCCCGGAGAATCCCCTTGACACCACCAGGGAGGGCATCTTCGTCTGCGGTTGCGCCCACAGCCCCATGGATATTCCCGAGTCGGTCGCCCAGGCCAGCAGCGCCGCCTCCCGGGCGGTGCAGACGGTGACGGTTACTCCGGCGAAATTACTCAAGATATCTTAGAAGGTCGTCGAGATGAAACAGAACAAGACTGGGGAAAATACCGAGGGACTGCGCGTCGGGGTCTTTATCTGCGATTGCGGCTCGAACATCGCCGGTCACCTCGATTGCGCCGAGGTCACCAAATACGCGGCGGATCTGCCGGGAGTGGTGTTCACCAAGGAGAACCTCTACACCTGTTCCGAGGCGGGGATCAGCGAGATCCAGAACGCCATCAGAGAGAACAACCTCAACCGCGTGGTGGTCGCCTCCTGCTCGCCGCGCACCCATCACCCCCTGTTCGCCAGTTCCTGCGCCCAGGCGGGAATGAATCCCTACCTCTTCGAAATGGTCAATATTCGCGACCAGTGTTCCTGGGTCCACATGGGGCAGCGCGATATCGCCACCGCCAAGGCCAAGGATCTGGTCCGCATGGGCGTGGCCAAGAGCACCGCCCTTGAGCCGCAGAAGGATATCGAATCGTCGGTCATTCGCAAGATTCTCGTCATTGGCGGCGGCATCGCCGGATTGTCGGCCGCCGAGGCCCTGGCCGGCATGGGGCTCGAGGTGCTTCTGGTGGAGAAGGAGGAACGCTGCGGCGGACTGATGCTTGGCCTCAATGTCCTCGAAACAGGCAAATCCGCAGCCGGCCAGGTCAGCGATCTGGCCGCCACGGTCGCGGCCACCTCAGGAGTGACCGTCCATACCGCTTCTCGGGTTATCGAGATCAGCGGCTATATCGGCAATTTCAGGGTGGTCATCGAGACCCCCGCCGGGAAGGTCGAGGATACCGTGGGCTGCATTGTCGTCGCCTGCGGGGCGGTGCCGCTGGTCGAAGAGGGGCTCTTCGGCTATAACGGCAAGGATGTCATCACGCAGATGGAGCTCGAGCAACGTCTTGCCTCGGGCAGCTTCAAGGCCGCCCGGGTGGTGATGATCCAGTGTGCCGGGGCCCGCAATGCAACGCGGGAGTACTGCTCGCGCATCTGCTGCGCTACGGCGGTCAAGAACGCCATGATCATCAAGCGCAAATATCCCCTGGCCGAGGTCCATGTGCTGTACCGCGACATGCAGATGTATGGCGATGAAAAGGAGCAGATGCTCTGGGATGCCCGCGGCATGGGGATTAAGTTCCACGTCTTCGATCAGAAGAAGCCGCCGCGCGTCGGCGATGGCAAGGTGACCTTCCAGCATGCCGTGCTCGGCGAGACCAAGGAGTTCACGGTCGACCTCACCGTTCTTTCCACCCCGCTGGTGGCGCGGCCGGAGTCTTCGCAGGTGGCGGCCCTGATGCGTGTGCCTTGCGACAAAAACGGCTTTTTCCTGGAAGCCCATGCCAAATTGCGGCCCCTCGACTTTGCCGCCGATGGCATCTTCGTCTGCGGCAGCGCCCGCTACCCGGTGACCTCGGTGGAGGCCCGCACCCAGGGGCTGGGGGTGGCTTCACGTATTGGCGCCATTCTCTTCAAGGAGAAGCTGGTGAAGAGCGGCATCGTCGCCGAGATCGACCAGGAAACCTGCGTTGGCTGTATGGGCTGCCTCAACGTCTGCCCCTACGAGGCCATTATCTTCAACCGGGAAACCGGTGTTTGCGAGGTCAAGGAGATCCTCTGCAAGGGCTGCGGCAACTGCGCCTCGACCTGTCCATCGCACAGCGCCGTGCTCAGAGGGTATAAACCGGAACAGCTGCTGGCCCAGATCAGGGCCATCTAGTCTCTCTCAAGAAAAGGAAAAGAACATGACCAACGACAATTTCGAGCCCAAGATCGTCTGCTTCTTGTGCACCTGGTGAGCATATGCCGCTGCTGACCTGGCTGGGGTCAGTCGTTTGCAGTACCCGGCGAATGTTCGTACCGTTCGGGTGATGTGCAGTGGCGGGGTTTCCCCGCACCATATACTCTTGGCCTTTCAACGCGGGGTTGACGGTGTCTTCGTCGGTGGCTGACGCCTGGGCGAATGCAATTACCTGTATGGTAATCTGTCCACCAAGAAGCGGGTCACCGTGTTGAAAGAGATGCTCAAGTTCAGCGGTATCGACGAGGCGCGCCTCAAGGCGAGCTGGGTCTCCTCGGCGGAAGCGCCGGAACTGGTGCATGAGTTCACCTCGTTTATCAAGGAACTGCGCGAGCTCGGCCCCTCGCCGCTGCGTGCCGACTATCGCCGCGAGCTGGTCTAGCCGGGGAAGTGCTTGAGGGTCTGCCTGGTCGCGCGCCGGCTGCCACGCAACGGGGTGGCCGAGGCGGCGGGAGGCTCTGGCGAGACTGTCGGCAAAGAGGGATGAATGCAACAATTATCAGCCCTTTGGGGCAGGGTGTGGGTATGATCGATGTGATAAGGGACAAGGTGAAAGAGCTCCTCGATTCCGGGGAGATCAAGGGCTTCCTCGGCCTGGTGCGGAAAAACGGCCATATCGCCCCGCACCTCTTCCAGAAGGGGGACGATCTCGGCGCCATGTCGCTCGGTGATGACAAGGTTGCCGGCGATGCCAGGTATCCGCTCAATAAATTCCTCATCAACCTGGCCAAGGCCTACCCCGAGGAGACCTTTGCCGTGCTGGTCCGTGGCTGTGACGACCGCGGTCTGCAAACCCTCTATACCTGGAACCAGCTCAACCCCAAGAAGGTGGTGCCGGTGGGCATAACCTGCCCGCAGGAGCTGGCCGACGCCTGCGAGTGCCTCAAACCTTTTCCCGCGGTGATCACCGCCGGGGAATGTGCCCAGCCGGGGACACCGCGGTCGGTTGCTGCTGTCGACGCCCTGGTGATGTCGGAGCGCTTCTCTTACTGGATGGACGAGTTCGTCAAATGCATCAAGTGCTACGGGTGCAGCAACGTCTGCCCGATGTGCTTCTGCAACGAGTGCACCCTCAAGTGCGACGACCTGGTCAAAGGCGGCGAACTGCCACCGGAGATTCCCGTGTTCCACCATACCAGGGCCATGCATATGGTGGGGCGCTGCATCGACTGCGGGCTGTGCGAAGAGGCCTGCCCCTCCAATATCCCCCTGCGTACCCTCTATAAAAAGGTGGGGAGCATCATGGAAGAGCAGTTCGACTTCACCACCGGCGCGGTCAGGGGGCAGCGTTCGCCGCTCAACAAGATAGACTTTGCAGAAGGAAGGAAGTGATATGGGAGCGCCAATCAATTATCGCACTGTTCTCACCACATGCACCTACTGCGGCTGTGGCTGCAATTTTTTCCTCGAGGTGTTGGATGGCAAGGTCATCGGCACCATTCCCTGCAAAACCAGCCCGGTCAACGAGGGTAAGCTATGCATCAAGGGGTGGAATGTTCATGAGTTCGTGCAGCATGAGAAGCGGCTCAAGACCCCGCTGCTGAGGAAAAACGGCAAGCTGGAAGAAGTGAGCTGGGATGAAGCCCTCGACTTCACCGCCACCCGCCTGCGCCAGATCAAGGAAAGCAGCGGGCCGGACAGCATTGGATTCCTTACTTCCGCCAAGGTTACCAACGAGGAGAACTACCTCCTGCAGAAATTCGCTCGGGCGGCGGTGGGCACCAACAACATAGACCACTGCGCCCGACTCTGACACTCCTCGACTGTGGCAGGTCTTGCCGCAGCTTTCGGTAGTGGCGCGATGACCAACTCCATCGCCGAGTTCGAGGGAGCCGATTGCATCTTCATCATCGGCTCCAACACCACCGTCGCCCACCCGCTCATCGCCACCCGTATTTACCGGGCGAAAAAGAATGGGGCGAAGATCATTGTCGCCGACCCACGTCGGGTGCATATCTCCGAGGTCGCCGACATCTACGTGCAGCAGAAGATGGGCACCGATGTCGCACTGCTCAACGGCATCATGAATGTCATTCTCGAGGCCGGCTGGCACGATCAGGCCTTCATCGACGAACGCACCGAGGACTTCGAGAAGTTCCGCAAGGTGGTCGCCGCCTTCCCGCCGGAGAAAGCGGCCGAGGTCTGCGGCGTTTCCGCTGACGACATTCGCGCCATCGCCGAACTCTATGGCCGTGCCGACAAAGCCTCACTGGTCTACTGCATGGGCATCACCCAGCACACAACTGGTGTCGACAACGTCAAGTCTCTGGCCAACCTGGCCATGCTCACCGGCAACCTCGGCAAGGAGAGTTGCGGCGTCAACCCCCTGCGCGGCCAGAATAACGTTCAGGGGGCCTGCGATATGGGCGGCCTGCCCAACGTTTTCACCGCCTATCAGCCGGTGACGAGCAGCGCCGCCGCGGAGAAATTTGCCCGTGCCTGGGGGGTGGAGTCGTTGTCGACTACAGTTGGCATGACCATCCCGGCGATGCTCGAAGGGCTCGCGGGGGGATCGCTGAAAGGCATGTTTATCCTCGGGGAGAATCCGGTAGTCAGCGACCCTGACGTCAACCATGTCAAGAAGGCCCTGGAGAAGGCGGAACTCCTCGTGGTGCAGGATATCTTCCTTACTGCCACCGCCGAACTCGCCGACGTCGTGCTGCCCGGGGTATCGTTTGCCGAAAAAGACGGCACCTTCTCCAACACCGAACGACGCGTCAGCCGGGTGCGGCAGGCGGTGACGCCGGCCGGCGACGCGCGTCAGGACTGGTGGATCATTCAGGAGATTTCCCGCCGTTTCGGATACGCCATGGACTATGACTCGCCCCAGGCCATCTTCGACGAGATGACCTCGCTGACTCCGTCCTATGGCGGCATTACCTATGAGCGACTCGAAGGGGATGGGTTGCAGTGGCCCTGCCCGACCAGCGACCATCCCGGCACGAGGTTTCTCCATAAGGACAAGGTGGCGCGAGGCAAGGGACTGTTCCATGCCATCGCCTACCAGCCGCCGGCGGAGGTCGTCGATGCCGAGTATCCCCTGTGGCTCTCCACCGGGCGGGTCTTCGCCCACTACCACACCGGCACGATGACGCGCAACTCGCCGACCCTTGATGCCGAGATCGCAGAAGGTTTCCTCGAGCTCAGCACCGATGATGCCTCGCGCTTGGGCATCGCCGATGGTGATTGGGTGTCCCTGTCTTCGCGTCGTGGCAGCATCGAGGTGCGGGCCATGGTCACCAAACGGATCTCCGCCGGGTCGGTGTTCATGCCCTTCCACTTCATCGAGAGCTGCGCCAATGTCGTGACCAACCCGGCCCACGACCCGATCTGCAAGATTCCCGAACTGAAGGTGTGCGCGGTGCGGGTCGAAAAGAGCGCCCGGCTCAGCTGAGTTTCATCCAGCAGCTTGTAAAAACGACAAAACCCCTCCCGGCATGCTGCCGGGAGGGGTTTTGTCGTTCCTGCTCTTTGAGGCTCTTCGGGCCGCTTGTGTGCCGGTTCGGCTCAGCCACCCCAGGGCATCTGCGTGTACTCCTGGAAAATGCGGTCATGCAGCTCTTTGAAAAAGGCCTCATGACCGCGCTCCCAGCGGGCGAGTTGCGCCAGGGCCGCTTTATCGCGCCCCTCGGTCTTGGCCGCCGCCTGCTCGTAGAACTCCGACAGGTCGCGTTCGATGAGAAAGGCGGTGCGCAGCACGGCGACGTCGGGGATCATCGACTCGATCAATGTCTGGTCGAGAAACTCCTTGCGGGCCCGCTCCTCGAACCAGCCTTCCCCCTGCAGGTCGGCCGCACCGGTGTCGGCGGCATCCTGCTGGTTGTTCATGAGATTCTTGATAAAGGTGATATGTCGCAGTTCCTCTTCGGCGAGTTTGGCGAAGACCTGGGCCGCCGCGGCGTGGGAGGCTTTGGCGGCGTTGTCGTTGAAAAAGCGATATCCTTCTTCCTCCCTCTGCAGGGCGTATTCGTAGATTTTCTGGACGTTCATGCACTCCCTCCGCTGGTGTAGGTGGTCTCGTGAAACATCATCGTCGGAAGGTATCGCATTTTCATGGGAACATCTAGGGGTATTTGCACGAAACGAGAGGGCTTCTCAGGCAGCGACCTCTTCCCGGAAACTCTTGAGGTTTTTTACCATCTTGTCGCCACTCTGCTTACCGAAGACCTTGTCGTTGACGATCACCACCGGGGCGATGCTGCAGGCCCCGACGCAGTTGACGTTCTCCACGGTGAAGAGCATGTCGCGGGTGGTCATGTCCTCGCCCTTCAGCTTGAGCTCTTCCTTGAGCTTGGAGATGACCTTGGGCGCGCCCTTGACATGGCAGACGGTGCCGCAGCAGACGGTGACGATGTTCTTGCCGCGCGGGGTAAGGTGAAACTGGCCGTAGAAGGTTACGACACCGTAAAATTTCGACACCGGGACGCCCATTTTCCTGGCGAACCACAGCACCGCCTCCTTGTCGACATAGCCGAAGGTGTTCTGGATCTGCTGGAGGATGGCGATGATGTTGTCGTCGTTCGCTGTTGCCTCGTTATAGATAGCGTTCAGCTGCGTTTCCTGCTGCGGGTTCATGGGGTTCTCCTGCGGTGTGCCGTGGGTGGAAAAGATAGCGGTCAAGAGCCAGGCAGCTCTGGCAGGCTCGGCACCTTCTGATGGGTGGCCACCTGATCGGTTGGCATGCCAGGGAAGGAGCGGCTTGCTGGCCCAACTCGTCTGCGGGAGTCTCGCCTGCAGCGGAGGGGCCATGGCCTGTGCTTTACCGCATGTGCCACAGAGTGGTTCTTTTTCCACAGTCTAGCAGGATATCCAGCGCGTGTCACGAAGTAATATGGCACGATGTGGCATTTGCTTGCCACAAAAGCGGTCGACTTCCTTGAATTTGTGAACTTCCTTCCTCTATACTGCGAAGAGGCACCGCAGTTCTCAGGCATTTTCGCCAGCCCCCAAGGGACAGCGCTGAAAGATCGCCATACGGCCGTTGATTACTGACATGTACCAGGTGTGACCGAGGAGCAGAGGGCAGGAATGTAACTGACAACTCGACAGGGAGGGAGAGCCATGCTGGGAAGATTTTCGGTTAAGGGCAGGATGCTGCTGATCATTGCCGCCATTCTCGTGCTGTTCGCGGTCATGGTGTTCTTCAGTCTGAGCAGCGGCAACCGCATCCGCAATCTCGGCGTTGCCAAGACCGGGGCGATCATGCTCGAAGATCAAAAGGCGAAACTGCAGGTGGCCAGCCACTCCCTGGCCCTGGCCATTGGCAAGGCCATCGAGAAGCTCGACAGCCACGAGAAAAAGGTGGAGATGATCCGCCTCATGATCGACGATATCCGATTCGAAGGGGATAAGTCCGGCTACTATTTTGTCTATCAGGGCACGGTCAACGTCGCCCTGCCGCCGAAAAAAGAGTCCCAGGGCCAGGATCTTGGCGAAACCAAGGACAAGAATGGCGTCTACCTGGTGCGCGAGCTCCAGGCCAGGGCCAAGGCCGGCGGTGGGTTCGTCGAATACATCTGGCCCAAGCCCGGCTCGGCCGACACCCCGAAGCTGAGCTACTCCGAGATGATTCCCGGCACCGACATGTGGCTTGGCAGCGGTGTCTACCTCGACAACATCGCTTCCTTCCAGGCAGCCATGGAAAAGGATCTCGATGCCGGGGTGCGCTCCAACCTCACCACCATGCTGCTTATCTCCGGGGTGATCTTCGTCGGGATCATTTCCCTCTGCCTCCTGATTGTCACCGGACTGGTGCGCAGCCTGAGGGCGATGATCGGCAACTTCAAGGATATCGCTGAAGGGGAGGGTGATCTGACGCGCAGGGTGGCTATCGATTCCAGGGATGAGATCGGCGAGCTGGCCGGATGGTTCAATATCTTTCTCGAAAAGCTGCAGGGAATCGTCAAGACCGTTTCCGGCCATACCGCATCCCTCGGCCGCGAAGCCGGCAATCTCAAGCACATCGCCTCGAGTCTTTCTCAGAATGCCCAGGACACGGCGGCTCGCTCCAATACCTTGGCCACCGCCGCCGAAGAGATGAGTGCCAACCTCAATACCGTCGCCTCGGCCATGGAGGAATCCACCACCAACACCTCAATGGTCGCCGGGGCCGCCGAAGAAATGAGCGCCACCATCAACGAGATCGCCCGTAACTCCACCGAGGCGAGCCAGATCTCCGAGAAGGCGGTGCGCCAGGCCGAAGCCACCTCGGCACGGATTGCCAGGCTCGGCCTCTCTGCCGACGCGATCAGCAAGGTCACCGAGACTATCACCGAGATCAGCGAACAGACCAATCTGCTCGCCTTGAACGCCACCATTGAGGCGGCCCGCGCCGGGGAGGCCGGCAAGGGATTTGCCGTGGTCGCCAACGAGATCAAGGAACTGGCCAAGCAGACGGCCGTCGCCACCCTCGATATCAAGGGCAAGATCGACGACGTCCAGCAGACCACCTCCGGCACCGTCGAGGATATTGCCGAGATCACCGGCATCATCAACAAGATTAACGAGATCGTCGGCACCATCACCACCGCCGTGGGCGAGCAGTCCAAAGCCACCGAGGAGATCGCCAACAACATCAACCAGGCGGCTACCGGCCTGGGCGAGGTCAACGAAAATGTCAGCCAGATCTCGGTGGTGGCCTCGACCATCACCGAGGAGATCGCCCATATCAACGGCGTCTCCAGCGAGGTCTCGACGAGCAGCGCTCAGGTCGACGCTTCCAGTGGCGACCTGCAGTCCCTGGCCGGCGAGCTGGGGCGCACGGTGGCCATCTTCAAGGTGTGATGGAGGAGGGGAGCGCCTGACCGTCTCTTGCCGGGCAGGCGCTGGCGACAGCCGGCGAACTTCTAGACCGTCTGCCTGGTCGCGGCGATGACGCCGCTTTCGGTGACCACCATGTCGAGCAGCTGGTCGTGGGCGGCGAGCGGCGCTCGCTCCACCACCTGCAGGTCGAAGGCCAGGCCGATGCGCAAGGCCTTGGGATTTTGGGCAAGGAAACGGTCGTAATAGCCGCCGCCGTAGCCGAAGCGGCCGCAGCGCCGGTCGAACACCGAGCCGGGGAGGAGGATGGCCTCGATTTCTTCCGCGGCCACCTGCCTGGTCTGCCAGAGGTCGGCCCGCGGTTCCGGGATGCCCCGGTAGCCGGGCACGAGGTCCGCCGCCCGGCTGGTGATGGTGATGACATCGAGCCGCTTTTCCTTGACTCTGGTCACCGGTACCGCCACTTTCCGGCCGCTGGCGAGAAGTTCGTCGATGATGGCGGTGGTGTCGACCTCGCTGCGGAAGCTGACGTAGGCGAAAATCGTCCGGCAGCGCTGCAGGGAGTCGATTCCGGCGAGGGTATGCTGGATGGCGCGGGATTTTTCGAGGATCTCGGCGGGGGTGAGGGTGTCGCGGCTGGCAAGGATGCGGGCACGCAGGTCGCTGGCGTCGGTCATGGCAAGGGTCCTCGCGGGTTAGAGGCGTTGAATGATATAGAGAAATGTCGGCAGGCGGCTGAGCACCTTGAGACGATTGAAGGCGAAGAGGCGAGCGCGGGAAGGCTGGCCGAAGGTCAGCGGTGAAAAGTAGATGGAGCCTTTGGGTAGGGTGTGTGTCAGGCTGTCGCGGATGAGGGCGAGAATGGAGGGCAGGTGGCCGGGCGGCAAGTCGTCCTCCATGATGAAGTTGGCGGTCACTTCGACATGCTGGCAGCGGCGGTTGATGTCCAGCATGCGCTGGAAAGCCTGTCGCACGATTGCGGCGGTGATTGGCTTGCCGAGCTGCTGCAGGCTGGCCTGGTCCGCCGATTCGAGGCCGATGTTGATGTAATAGCGGCCCGGCAACCGCTCGAGCTCGCTGAACAGGCTGTCCGGGGCCGCCAGTAGCGACACCGCCGAGCCGAACATGAAGGTGCAGGGCTCGCTGATGTTGGCCTGCTCGAGGCGCAGGCACCGCCAGGCTTCTTCCAGGGTGGCGACAATGGTTGACTGGCCCGCCTGCAGGGCATCGTGTTCGCCGAGGAAGAGGGCGTTGTAGTTCTCCACATCGTCACCGAACCATTGGGCCAGGCGGTGCAGCTGGCGGGAGATCTCCTCCTGCGGCAGCACGGTGAACGGCCGGGCGTTTTTCACCTTGCAGAACCTGCACTTATGCAGGCATCCCCGTGACAGCGTCACCGGGATGAGGTTGTAGTCGACATGGCGGGCGTCGGGGGGCAGGACCGAAACCGGTCCGCCGATGATGCGATGCAGCTCCTCGGCCCGCTGCGCCAGCCGTTGCGGGGTGTTGCCGAGGGCTCTCTCGAAAAAGGCCTGGTGTGCCGTCGAGAGGGCGGACAATCCCGCTGCCGCCTCTTCGACCATGAGCTGCCAGGAGCGGGTCAGGTCGGCTACCACCCCGTCGGCAAAGGGGTTGCCGCCGAGCAGGTTGTTGGTGGGGTAGGCGAAGTTGGGCAGGTAGTATTCGCCGATGGCCTCGAAGACCCCGGTGTAGCCGCCGTTGGAGTAATAAACCCAGTCGTCGCCCACGGTCCTCTTCAGCCACTCGTTGGGGTGCGGCCAGAGGCCGCCACGCCCCTTGGCGCGAAGGATTTCTCCATTGAGGTTGAAATGCAGCACCGCCTCGGCGAGGATCAATTCGTTGAAGACGCCGCAGGGCAAGGGGTAGCTGAGCTTGCGGTACTGGCAGCTGCCTTGCTTGCGGAGGGTGATGCGGCAAAGAGGGCTGGCGAGCAGAGGGGCGGTCATGGCGGACGAAATGCGGGCCTGCGGGGCTGAGGGATGTCGCGCAACGTGTTCTGC
>JANJUM010000217.1 GCA_024710585.1 Desulforhopalus sp. | reverse complement strand
TTCCGTATCGACCCCTTCCTCGCCCTGTGCGTCATGCTCGGCGTCAAGGCGGTGGTGGCGCTGATGCTGCCCGCCCTGGCGGTGCTGCTGCTTTCGCTGGTCTTCGGCCGCGCCTTCTGCGGCTGGGTCTGCCCGATGGGGGCGCTGCTCGACCTGAGCGCCAAGGTCATGTCTGCCCGGGGGCGCGGTAACCGCACCCTCTGGCCGGGCCTGCCCCTGGCCCTGCTGGTGTTCTTTGTGGTGGCGGCCGCGGCGGGCTTTTCCCTGGCCGGCCTGCTCGACCCCTTCTCGCTGCTGGTGCGCGGCCTGGCCCAGGCCCTGCACCCCATGTTCCACCTCCTCAACGTGGAGTTCTTCACCTTCACCTACCGCGAGCTGCCGCCTTCGGTCAACGTGGTCACCGAGCCGTTCTACCAGCTGCTGCGCGATACGGTGCTGCCCGCCGAGGCCAGGGTCTTCCATCTCGCCTCCCTGTCGCTGGCCATGCTCCTCGCCGTCCTGCTCCTCGAGGGGGTGCATCGTCGCTTCTTCTGCCGCAACCTCTGCCCGCTGGGGGCGATGCTCGGCCTGGCCGCCCGCTTCTCCGCGCTGGCCGGCCAGGGCGGCGACGAGGACTGTGGCGCCTGCCGCCTCTGCGCCACGGGCTGCCGCATGGGGGCCATCGACGAGGGGCGGGCGATTTCCGCCGCGCGCTGCAACCTCTGCTACAGCTGCGCCACCCGCTGCCCGCGCGGGGTGATCGGCTTCTCCTATGGGCGGCCTTCGGGGCTGGGCGCGCCACTCTCGCTCTCGCGGCGGCGCTTTCTCGGTCTGAGCCTGCTGGCCGTGGCGGCAGGGACGGTAAAGCGCGTCGAGGCGGCGGCGAGGGTCCCCGACCCCTTGCTGATCCGCCCCCCCGGCGCCCTGGCGGAGAGGGACTTCCTCGCCCGCTGCGTGCGCTGCGGCGAGTGCATCAAGGTGTGCATCGGCAACGCCCTGCAGCCGGCCTTCCTCCAGGCGGGCCTCGACGGCATGTTCAGCCCGGTGGTGGTGGCCCGCATCGGCTACTGCGAGTATAACTGCACCCTGTGCGGCCAGGTCTGCCCGTCCGCGGCCATCGTCCGCCTCTCCCGCGAGGAGAAGCAGCGCCTGAAGATCGGCCATGCCTGGTTCGACCACGACACCTGCCTCCCCTATGCCAAGAATACCCCCTGCATGGTGTGCGAGGAGCATTGCCCGGTTCCCGAGAAGGCCATCCGCTTCCGCACGGTGACGGTCAGCGATGGCGACGGCCTCGCCACCGAGCTGCGCCAGCCCTATGTCGTCGACCATCTCTGCATCGGCTGCGGCATCTGCGAGACCAAGTGCCCGCTGCCGGGGCGGTCGGCGATCGTCATCACCCGCGCCGGCGAACATCGCCATGGCGAGGCGCTGCCCTGGAAGGGGGCGGGCCAGGACGATAGCAGTGGCTCTGGCGGCCAGGGTGGTTATGGTGGCCAGGATGGCTAGCGGGGGCGGGGGGAAGGCCCAGGCAGGGGGAACGGCGAGGAGCAGAGACTACCCGGCCCGCATTGTCGTCGGCGGGGAACGACGGCCCAGCTCGGGCGAATCATGCGGGGACTGCGGCAGTCCTCAGGGACTTCCCCACCGCTACGGCTGTCCCGCCGAGGAGTGCCCGCGCTGCGGCGGCCTGCTCGTCGGCTGCCCCTGCACCGCCCTGCACCCGGCGGAGGGCGAGCGGGTCATCAAGGCCCTCTACGATCTCTTCCGCTCTCTCGAGGAGGCCCTGGCGGTGGTCGCGGCGCGGGGCCAGTCGGCGGCGGGGCCGTCCTATCTCCTCCACGCCGCCATGCACTTTCTCTACGAGCATCTCCCCGAGGAGGCGCGCGCCGAGCTCCGCCAAAGCTTCGCCAGCAGCCATCCCGGCCTGGTGCCCCTCCTTCGCGACGGGGAAGGTCGCGGCTACTATACCGCCGAACAGCTCTCCCAGGCCCTCGCCATCCCCGTGGCCGAGGTCCATGAACGGGTCGGGGCCATGGTCGAGGCCGGGCAGAAGGTGCGCTTCGCCGACCCCCAAGACGGGGAGAAAATAAATTGAAAGGTCATCTGGCGACCGTCGACAGCATCGAGGAGGTGGTGCGCGGCATCGTGCAGCGGGTCACCTACCACAACGCCGAGAGCGGCTGGTCGGTGCTGCGCGTCACCCCCTTCGACAGCCCAGGGGAGATGGCCACGGTCACCGTTCACCAGACCCGCGTCTTCGCCGGGGCCACCATGGAGTTCCGCGGCAGCTGGACGGTGCACCGCCAGTTCGGCCGCCAGTTCAAGGCGCAGCGCGCCATTGAGCTCAAGCCGGCGACGGCGGCGGCGTTGGAGAAGTACCTCGGCTCGGGCCTCATCGACGGGGTTGGCGCGAAGACCGCCGCCAAGATCGTCCGCCACTTCGGCGAACAGACATTGGAGGTCTTCGAGAAGGATATCGACCAGCTGCTAGGCGTCCCCGGCATCGCCGAGAAAAAGCTGGCGACGATCAAGGAGGCCTGGCATCGCCACCGCATGGTGCGCGAGGTGATGATGTTCCTCCAGGGCCATGGCATCTCCACCCTGTTCGCGGTGCGCATCTACCAGAAATATGGCGACGCGGCCATCGCCATGGTCAGCGAGGACCCCTACCGCCTCGCCGTCGACTTCTACGGCATCGGCTTCTTCTCCGCCGACCGGGTCGCCTTGAGCCTCGGCATGGCGCCGGACAGCGAACAGCGCCTGGCGGCGGCGGTGCGCCACGTGCTGGCCGCCGGCCGCGAGCAGGGCCACTGCTACCTCCTCGAGGAGCAGATCCGTCGCGAAGTCGAACTGCTGCTGGAGCTCGACCCCGGCGATGGCCTGCCCCGGCTGCTCGGCGACATGGCGGCGCAGCGCCAGCTCATGGTCCGCCCGCTCAGTCACCCCGAGGGGGGCGAGGTCCTCGCCTATTATTCGAAAACCCTCTATTTCGACGAGCTCTTCGTGGCCGAGGCCGTCGCCGCCATGGCCGGGCCGGCGCCCATCGACAAAGCCTTTGTCGAGCGCTGGCTGCGCCTCTATTGCCAGGGCCGCGGCATCGAGCTCAGCGCCGAGCAGGCGGCGGCGGTGCAGGGCATCGCCGCCTGCCGCTTCGCCGTGCTCACCGGCGGGCCGGGCTGCGGCAAGACCACCACCACCGAGGTCATCGTCCGCCTCTTCGAGCATCTCGGCCTGCGCGTGGTGCTCGCCGCCCCCACCGGGCGGGCGGCGCAGCGCATGTCGGAAGTCATTCATCGCGAAGCGAAGACCCTGCACCGCCTGCTCGAATGGCAGAACGGCGCCTTCCTCCGCGGCCGCGACCAGCCCCTCGTGGCCGAGGTACTGATCGTCGACGAGTGCTCGATGCTCGACATCTCCCTCACCGCCGCGCTGCTCAAGGCGGTGCCGCAGGGCTGCCGGGTGCTGTTCATCGGCGATGCCGACCAGCTGCCGGCGGTGGGGGCGGGCAACGTCCTTGGCGACATCATCCTCTCGCGGCGGGTGGCGGTGTTCCACCTCAGCCGCATCTTCCGCCAGGCGCAGAGCTCGAAAATCATCGAGTTCGCGCACCAGCTCAACCGCGGCATCCTGCCAGGTATCGACTCCCCCTTCCGCTCGCCGCAGCTGTGGCGCGACAAAGTCGACTGCCTCTTCCTCGACTCCGACGAGGCCACCCAGGAGCAGCTCCACTTCATCAGCCGGGTGAAGCGGCTCGTCGGCCCCTCCGCCCCGCCCGACTGGCCTGCGGAGGGCGACTATCATACCTTCCGCAGCGAAGAGCCCATCGCCTCGGCCTACGAGCGTGACTTTGACATCCCGCGCAAGTTCCGTCATGTCGATCTGGAGCGGCTCAAGGCGGCCCGCGGCGAGGTCGAGGAACTGCGCCTGGTGGCCGCCAGGGTCCACCCCTGGTCAACGCTGCACTACGGCCTCAGCGCGGTGGAGACGGTGGTGCGCCTCTACCGCGAGTGGATCCCCAAATACCACGGCAACGACACCGAGATCCAGATCCTCGCTCCGATGACCCGCGGCAGTCTCGGCACGGTCAGCCTCAACCGCGTCGTCCAGGAGGCGGTCAACCCCCCCGGCCCCGGCAAGAACCAGCTGCAGGTGGGCGAGCGGCTGTTTCGCGTCGGCGACCGCGTCATCCATCGCCGCAATAACTACGAACTCAACGTCTACAACGGCGATATCGGCCGGATCCGGGAGATCGACAACTCCCTGCCGGGCTGCGTCGTCGAGTTCTCCCCCGACGGCCGCCTCGTTTCCTACAGCCAGGATGACATCCTGCAACTCGACCTGGCCTATGCCATCACCATCCACAAGTCCCAGGGCAGCGAGTTCGCGGCGGTCATCCTGCCGGTGCTCACCCAGCACTTCAAGATGCTCTTTCGCAACCTCGTCTATACCGGCCTCACCCGGGCGCGCCGTCTGGCGGTCTTCGTCGGCAGCCGCCGCGCCCTGGCCATGGCGACGCGCAACGTCGACATCGCCAGGCGGCAGACCGCTCTGGCGGAGCTTCTCGGCGAGGGTCTGTCGCGGCAAAAATAGGCTGGTGACGGGGCCCCGGGGGCATTTTTCGCCCTTGCGGGCTTGCGCCCGCCGACCGCCCCGGGTACTCTGCGGCTTTGCCGCCCG
>JANJUM010000185.1 GCA_024710585.1 Desulforhopalus sp. | reverse complement strand
CTGCTACAACGCCCGCGACGAGAAGACGCGCCTGGCCAAGAATGGCGCGGAACTGGCTGCCATTCCCTCGGCAGAGTTCGCGGCGATCTATTTCGGTATCTGGCTCGGTGAAAAGGAATCCATCGACGAGAGGCTGCAGCGTCGTCTCGTTGGCACGGCACAACGGGCCACCATCACTGCGGCAGACCGCGAGGTGGTGCGATGAACGCCGCCCTCTACGTCGGCGAGGTCAAGCACCAGCGCTTCCTGCCGCGGAGCCATCGCTTCCGCGCCTCCTTCTTCATGTGGTTTTTCAACCTCGACCGCTTGCACGAGGTTGCAGACCTCTCCCCCTGGTTCGCCATTGGCCGCGGCAAGCGGGCCCTGCTGGTGATGCGTCGCGAAGACTATCTTGGGCACCCCGCGCAGTCCCTGGCCGAGGCGGTGCGCTCGCGGATGGCCGAGCTCACCGGCGAAAGGGTCGAAGGCGAGGTGTACGGCCTGCTCAACCTCAGCACCCTGGGCCTCTATTTCAGCCCGGTGAACTTCTACTATGGCTACGACGGCCAGGGCCGCCCCAGCCACTTTCTCGCCGAGGTCTCCAATATTCCCTGGAACGAACGACACCACTACGGCTTTTTATTGCCAGGCGACTCAAGCCATCTCGAACACGCCAAGGCCTTCCAGGTATCACCCTTCAATCACCTGCAGCAGCGCTATCGATGGCATCTCGAACCCCCGGGGGAGCGGCTGGCGGTGACCATCGCCGTCGGCGACAGTCGCGGCGAGGTCTTCGAGGCCAACCTCAATCTTGCCAGGCGAAGCCTGGAAAGAAAAACCCTGCTGCCCCTGCTGGCCACCAGGCCGGTGATGACCGCCTACATCGTCGGGGGCATCTACTACCAGGCGCTGAAGCTCTTTCTCAAGGGCGTTCCCTATATTCCCTATCGCAAGGAGGCGACATGAGCGGTCTCTACGCCAACACCAACGATCTGGCTGCCAGCACCCCCCTGCCACTGGCAGGCAAAGAGAGCACACTCGTCGACCGGATGGCGCAGCGGGTCTTGTTGCAGCTGCTGGGGCGTCTCCGCTATGGCCGCCTCGTCCTGCATTATCAGGGGACGACACGGGTTGTCGGCGTGGAGGGCGGCCTCTCTGCCGAGATCACCGTGCGCCACCCGCACTTCTTTCGGCGGGTGCTCTTCGGCGGCTCGGTCGGAGCCGGCGAGGCGTATGTCGATGGGCTCTGGGACGTCGACGACCTCACCGCCCTGGTGAGGATCATGGTGCTCAACATGGAACTGCTCGAGCGGATCGAAAAGAGGTTCGGGGCACTGTTCAACCTGGCCCGCGTCGCCCGCCATCTCGGCCGTGCCAACACCCGCAGCGGGGCCAAACGCAACATCCTCTCCCACTATGACCTCGGCAACGAGATGTATCGCCTCTTTCTCGACCCGACGATGATGTATTCCGCGGCCATCTACCCCGAGACGACGAGCAGCCTTGAAGAGGCCTCGCTCAACAAGCTGCGCGTGATCTGCGACTCGCTGCAACTCGAGCGGGACGACCGCGTGCTGGAGATCGGCAGCGGCTGGGGCGGCTTCGCCATCTATGCCGCCGCCAACTACGGCTGCCACGTCACCACCACCACCATCTCCGAGGCCCAGCACGAAGAAGCGGCACGGCGCATCGCCGCTGCCGGGCTGGAAGACCGCATCACCCTCTTGAAGAGCGACTACCGCGATCTCACCGGGACCTTCGACAAGCTGGTGAGCATCGAGATGATCGAGGCGGTGGGGAAACAGTATCTGCCGGCCTTCTTCGAAACCTGCCGCTCCCTGCTGCGCCCCGACGGGGTCATGCTCCTCCAGGCGATCACCATCCGTGACGACCGCTACCGCCAGTACGGCAACGCGGTGGACTTCATCCAGCGCCATATCTTTCCGGGCGGCCATGTGCCTTCCTTGACGGCGATGGTGAACCTGCTGGCGGCGAAAACCGATTTCACCGTGCGCAGCGTGTACGATTTCGGCGAGCACTACGCACGCACCCTGGCCGACTGGCGCCGGCGCTTCCACCATGCCCAGGGCGATCTCCGCCGCCTGGGATATGACGAGCGTTTCCGCCGCCTGTGGGAGTTCTACCTGTGCTATTGCGAGGGCGGCTTCCGCGAGCGCTACATCAGCGTCGTCCACCTCCTCGCCACCCGGAGCGGGCACCGCCCGGCCTGGCAGCCATGATGAATCCTCTGGCCAATATCGCCCTCAACCAGGCGATCTGGTTTCTCTGCGTGCTGTGGGGCAGTGCCGGCGTTCCCTTCGCCCTGGTTCTGCTGCTTCTCGGCCTGCTGCTCTCGTCGCGGCGAACCGCCGACCTGCAGCTGATGGTTTTGCTGCTCGGGGTGGGGTTGTGTCTCGACGGTACCTTGCAAGCGTTCGGCTTCTTCACTTTCCGCGAGGCGCAGACGCCGATCCCCCTGTGGCTGGCGACGGTCTGGGCGGCCCTGGCCCTGCTGCCGCACCACAGTCTGCAGTGGATGAAAGGGAGGGCACTGCTGTCCGCCCTCTTCGGCGGCATCGGCGGGCCGCTGGCCTATTGGGCCGGGGTACGCCTCGGCGCCGCCTCCTTCACCCTGCCGCTGTTGCCCTCCCTGGCTATCCTTGCCATCCTCTGGGCTGCGCTATGGCCGGCGGTGATGGCCGTGGCCAGGCGCCAGATCGGGCGAACACCCGCCTGATCCAACCCCTCTCAGCAGAGTTCCTCGGGGCGCCGCTCCGGCACCGGCACGTCCGGCAGCAAGCCCTCGTTCCACTCGCGCGACACGTACAGCTTGCAATAGCAGCTGCCGAACTCCCGCACATCGGGCTCGCGATAGCGACAGGGGCAGATGATGTCCCTGTCGGCCCGGGCATCCTCCTTGGCCAGCCTGCAGGGACAGCACATATAGCCGTAACGTTCGCGGTTCTTGAGCAGAGCCGCGAGCAGCCTCATGGTCAGATCGTGGTCGCGGTTGAAGTAATAGCCCTTGGCTTCGTTGATGGCGCGCAGGCGCTCATGCAGTTCCTCGACATTCATGGCACGATTCCCAGCTCCCGAAGAATGAGGTCTTTGTGAAAGCCGATGATTGCCTTGCCGTTGACGACGGTCACCGGAAAGGCCTTCTTGGGGTTGTGCGGCCGCATCTCCTCCATGAGGCGGCGACGCTCGTCGCCGGGGAGAAGATCGACTTCGATGGTGGTGAACGAGATGCCGCAGGAGGTAAGCAGCCCGCGCAGGGCCTCGCACTGCGGGCAGGTGGAGAGAACGTAGAGGGTGATGTGGTCGCTGGCCATATCCTTTTTGCAGTGCGTGCTGCCGGCGATGGTTGCTGCCCCCTCAGACCAGGCCGAGGAGATAGGAGCGAAGGTTGGTGGCGGCGCCGGTGAGCCCCAGCTTCCTTCTGATCTGCTTGCGGTGGAAATCGATGGCGGCGACGGTGACCTGCAGCACCTCGGCGATCTCGGCACTGCTCCGCCCCTCACGGACCATGGTCGCCACCTTGATCTCCTGTGGGGTGAGGATGGAGTTGAGCCCGGTGAGACGATTGAGAAAGGGGGAGGTGAGCTCGTTGAGTCGCTCTTCGACGATCTCCACCATGGTGCGCTCGCGCTTGCCGAGCCGCGCCTCCATCAGCTCCTGGACGTAGGGAAGGATCAGGGTGCGCACGTTGGCGAGCATGTTCTCCTCGAGTTGCACGCGATCGTGCTGGCGGTGCTCGAGCAGCACCTTGAGGGCGATATTGCTCTCCTCGAGTTTTTCCGCCTGTTCGCGAATGCTCTGTTCCTTGACGGCCAGATCACGGTGCGCCCTCATCAGCGGGGTGATGTTCTCATGGGTCATTACCGCCCGCTTCAAGGCAGGGTGGCGAAACCTCACCACACGCAAGGCGAACCAACGCTCTTCGCTGGGCGAGTGGCAGGGGTAGTTGACGAAGAACTCCTCCAACTCGCCACGAAACACCCGGCGGATGCCGCTGGCAATCACTGCCGGTTCGTCGAAGGGGCTGGTGCTGGCGCGGTCGCAGGTCTCGAGATAGTTGCGGCCGATGCACGACGGTTCGATGGCGATGCCGTTGGCGGAGCCGAACTCCCTCCAGGCCCGGTTGGTTTCGAGGATCAGCCCGGTCTCGTCGAGAATCGCCACATGGGCGGTGATCGAGTCGAGCGCCATCTTATAGAGGTCGTCCATGGTCTGCTCCAGGGCGAAAAGAGGGGTCTCTCAAGGAATACCTATCATTATACTCCCCCCCGCGTCCGTCAAGGGGCACCGTCGCCAGACCGCCGCCCTGGCACCGCCTCCGGGGCCGCACCGTTGCAGACTGCGGTCCCGGTCGGTAAAATAACCCGGTTGTCCTTGAACCTGCAAGGCTTTGAGATTACAGTAAGGGCGACCAGCAAACTCTACCGAGGTGCGGCTATGGCAAGGTCCAAGTGTCCATCCTGTGAATACCACGAGTTCGAGGCGGTACAGGTCACCACGAAAACCGGGCAGAA
>JANJUM010000160.1 GCA_024710585.1 Desulforhopalus sp. | reverse complement strand
CTGGCACTTCGGCTGGCAGTTCCCCGAGGACGGAAGCGGCTACGACAGCGCCAATCTGTTGACCCCGAACGTGGGCGACGCCAACACAATGATACCCGAATCGAAGGCCTTCATGGTCAACGTTCGCAAGGCATAGGGGGTAACACATGGCTAACGAAAGCAATTCCCGCAAAGCGATCCTGGTGACCCCGGAGATCTGCATCGGCTGCCGTGCCTGTCAGGTCGCCTGCAAGAGCTGGAACCAGCTGCCGGCGAGCAAGACCAAGAACAACGGCACCTACCAGAACCCGCCCGACCTGGAGAGCAACACCTTCAACATCATCCGCTTCACCGAGGTCCCCTCACAGGAGACCCCGGTGCGCTGGCTCTTCGTCAGCCGGCGCTGCATGCACTGCGAGGACGCCGGCTGCGTCAAGATCTGTCCCTCGGGCGCCCTCTACAAGACGGCGGAAGGGGCGGTGGCCTTCGACCGTGACAAGTGCATCGGTTGCAAGCTCTGCTCCACCGGCTGTCCCTTCGACGTGCCCCGTTACGACAAGGAGGGCAAGGTCTCCAAATGTCACCTGTGCTTCGACCGCATCGCCGCCAACATGGCGCCTTCCTGCGTCAAGACCTGCCCCACCGGGGCGCTGAAGTACGGCGACCGCGCGGAGCTGATCGCCGAAGCGAAGAAAAATGGCTATGCAACCATCTACGGCGAAAACGACCTCAAGGGCCTCGGTTCGGTGTACGCCTTCAAGGAAGAACCGAAGCTCTACGGCCTCAAGGAAAACCCCGCCCTGCCGAGCAGCGTCGCCTTCTGGCACAGCTACCTCAAGCCGCTGTCTTGGATCGGCCTGGGCGGCGTGGTGGCCGCGGCGGCAATCCATTATCTGGCCATAGGCCCCCACAAGGAAGAGAAAGAGGAGGTATGACATGGCTGAAATGGTAAGAAAATCGAGTGTCGACGAGATCATCAACCACTGGCTGCTGGCGGGAAGCTGCATCCTTCTCGCCCTCACCGGCTTCGCCTTTCTCTTTCATCTCGACGGCGTCGCCGGCGTCTTTGGCGGCTACAACGTCATGAAAGACGTCCACAACTGGCTGGGCGTCATCTTCGCCCTGTCGCTGCTCTATTCGATGCGCCACTACCTCAAGGACGCCTTCGAATACGACGCCGACGACCTGCAGTGGTTCAAGGTGGCCGGCGGCTACCTCTCCCACAAGGTCAAAGTGCCGCCCATGGGCAAGTACAACCCCGGCCAGAAGCTCTACTACCTGGCCATCGTCGCCGCCGGGATCGCCATTACCGCCTCCGGCCTCGGCATGTGGCTGATGAAGGATGACGCCACGGTGATGATGTACTCCCATCTCATCCACAACCTCGCCTTCGTCATCTTCGCCATCGCCGTGCCGGTGCATATCTACCTTGGCACCCTGGCCAACCCGGGCACCTTCAAGCTCATGGTCAGCGGAACCCTGCCGCTGGAAGAGGCGAAACGCAGGTATCCCAAGTGGATGAAGGCGGAGGGCAGGATGTAAGCAACCGGCCGTTCCGGAAATTTCCACAGCCAAGGAGGGGGGGATACTTCGGTATCCCCCTTTTTGTCCCATGAAACATATCCTTTTCGTCCTCCTCGTCCTCTGCTCCTCGCTGGCCTTCGCCGAAGAGCGGCGTTTCAACATCCCGCTCGGCGATTCCCCTTCCCAGGGCCCCGCCGACGCCCCGGTGACAATCGTCGAGTTCCTCGACTTCCAGTGACCGCACTGCGTCGCGACCGGTCCGGTCGTCAAGGAACTGCTCGCCGCCTACCCCGGCAAGATCAGGCTGGTGGTCAAGAACTACCCCTATAAATATAGGGACTTTGCCCATATCTCCGCCGCCGCCTCGCTGGCCGCCGCAGAACAGGGCAAATACTGGGAGATGCACAACCTGCTCCTCGCCCGCTCGCCCAAGCTGGACCGCGCCAGCCTCCTCGCTTACGCCCGCGAGCTCGGCCTCGACATCGACCGCTTCACCGCCTCCCTCGACAGTGAGCGCGTCAAGGCCCTCATCGCCACCGATCTGGCCCTGGCCGAGTCGCTCGATCTCTACAACACCCCGACCTTTTACATCAACGGCCGTCAAATCATCGGCGAACGGCCGCTGGCGGTGTTGCGCAAGATCGTCGACGAAGAGCTGCAGCAGAAGGGGAAATAACCCTATGAAGCCGACACTGCCGCTCTGCCTCGCCACCCTGCTGCTCGCGGCGGCCACAGTCTTCGCCGAGACCCCGGCCACGCCGCTCGCCATGCCCATTCCCGCCGACAACCCGCAGACGGCCGAGAAGATCGAGCTCGGCAAGAAGCTCTTCTTCGACCGTCGCCTCTCAGGCGATGGCACGATGAGCTGCTCAACCTGCCACGACCCCGGCCAGGGGTTCAGCGATGGACTGCCGGCCTCGCTCAGCTACCCGACCACCAAGAACTGGCGCAACTCGCCAACGCTCTTCAACGTCGGCCTGCAGAGGACCCTCTTCCACGACGGTCGCGCGGCGACCCTCGAGGCGCAGGTCGCGGGCCCCATCGCCTCGCCCTTCGAAATGAACCAGAACCTGCAATTTCTCGAGGAAGAGCTGCGCGCCGTGCCGGAATACCGCCAGGCGTTCACCGTCGTCTTCGGCGACGACAACACCAGCCTCGAACGTATCGCCAAGGCCATCGCCGCCTTCGAGCGCACCCTCGTCTCCAGCGAGGCGCCGGCGGACCGCTTTCTACGTGGTGACGGCAGCGCCCTCTCCGCTGCTGCGCGCCAGGGCTACGCAGTCTTCACCGGCAAGGGCGGCTGCCTCTCCTGCCACCCCGGCCCGGCCTATACCGACCACGGCTTCCACGCCCTAAGGGTTGAGGAGCATCCCGAGAGCAAGGACGACCCGCGCCTCGCCGCGACGCGGCGCTTTGTCGCCAAGACCGCCGGCCTGGCCGATTTCGAGAGGCTCGACGCCGACCCTGGCCGTGAGTTGGCCACCGGCAAGCGTGACGATCGCGGCCTCTTCCGTACCCCGACCCTGCGCGAGCTTTCCGCCACTGCTCCCTATATGCATAACGGTCGCTACGAGACCCTGGCCGAGGTCATCGACTTCTTCGACCGTGGCGGTGGCCCCGGTAACACCGTCCTGCAGCCCCTCGGTCTCGATGCTGCAGAGAAGGCCGCCCTGCTCGCCTTTCTCGAAGAGGGCCTGCGCAGCCAGCAGCCCCCCTTCGTTTTCCCGAAAATTCCCTGAGGAGCTCTATGACCACCGACACCACCCAGCTGACGGCACAACGCCCGCACCTTGCCGCCCCCCTCGCCCTCTATGCCAAGTGGCAGCACTTCCACCGTCAGCTCACCCCGCTGCTGCGCCATGGTGCGGCGGCCAACGCCGCCACCGGCAAGGCCTACCCTCCGCAAATGGCCGGACCGGTCATCGAGCTCTTCGCCTCGACCTTCGGCCTGGCCGAGGCCGCGCTGGCCCCCCTCGCCAAAGCGCTGCTGGACGGCGAAGTAGACTTCCTGCAGCTGCCGCTGCATTGCGAGGCTCCGCCGCAGGGGCACAATGATGAGGAGGACCTCAACCGGGTGCTCTTTTTCCTTGGCCGCAGCCATCTCCTCGAGCTGCGCCACAGCGCCCCCGGCGACGGCCAGGAGTGGCGCGACGGGCGCTGCCCCCTGTGCTCGGCCCGGGCCGCCCTGTCGACCATCGTCGAAGGACCCAGGCGACTGCTGCACTGCTCCTGGTGCGCCACCTCCGGCCCATTCCGCTATCTCGGCTGCCCCAGCTGCGGCAACACCGACAGCGAAAAGCTCGGCACCATCTTCTGTGACGAAGAACCTGGCTACCGCGTTTCCACCTGCGACAACTGCCATAGCTATGTCAAGGTGGCGGAGGAGGCCGCCGTCGCCAATATCGGCCTCGACCTCGCCGACCTGATCAGCCTGCCCCTCGACATCATCGCCCAGGGCAAGGGGTATCGCCGCCTTGCCCCCAACCCCATCGGTCTGGTGAAAATCTCCTAGGCAGCAAGAAACTGTGCCATCCCCGAGCCATCCCGGACAACAGGGCCGGGTTCCTGGGAGCCCGGCCGCCGCCCAGCCATCCCCGCATGGAGGGGCGCGGCCGGGAAAGACTGGCGCGGCCATTATTCACTGGCCTTGACGACGCTGCAGAGGGTATAAGAGGGTTCAATTTTCGCAGCCGACCGCCCTGTCCCCTCTCCCCCTAAACAGCCGATGATCGCCCGCATTCTGCCTCCGCCTCTGGCCCTGCTGCTCCTCATCACCCTCTTCCCCCATGCCGCGTCGGGGGATACGGTCAACGCCACCTCCGCCGAAGAGCGCATGAGCCTCACCCAGGCGGCGATCCTCGGCGTCGTCGAGGGCCTCACCGAATACCTGCCGGTGAGCTCCACCGGCCACCTCCTCCTCGCCCAGCGCGCCATGGGCATCGGCACCGCCTCCTCCCAGGACAAGGAGGCCGCCGACGCCTACGCCATCTGCATCCAGGGCGGGGCGATCATCGCCGTGCTCGGCCTCTACTTCCCGCGGGTGCAACAGATGCTCTTCGGCCTGCTCGGCCGCAACCCCCTGGGCCTGCGCCTGCTGCTCGGGGTGGCGGCCGGCTTTCTGCCGGCGGCGGTAATCGGCCTCTTGCTCAATTCGACCATCAAGAACCTTCTCTTCGGACCATGGCCGGTGGTGGCCGCCTGGCTGGCCGGGGGGGTGGCGATCCTCGCGGTGAGCTTCTCGGGCCAGGGAAGCCGGGGGACGGGCGGGGTAAGCCTCGAGCAGCTTACCTGGAAGATGGCCCTCTTCATCGGCTTCGCCCAGTGCATCGCCATGTGGCCGGGGGTGAGCCGTAGCCTGGTGACCATCGTCGGCGGGGTCCTCGTCGGCCTCAGCCTGCCGGCGGCGGTGGAGTTCAGCTTTCTCCTCGGCGTGGTCACCCTGGGGGCGGCCACCAGCTACGACGCCCTCAAGCATGGCGAGACCATGCTGCGCACCTTTTCCCCCGAAGCCCTCGGGATCGGCCTCCTCTTCGCCTTCATCTCGGCGGTGCTGTCCATCAAGTGGATGGTGTCCTACCTTAACCGCCACGGCCTGGCCATCTTCGGCTATTACCGGGTGGCGATCGGCCTCCTCACCGCACTCCTCCTGGTCAGCGGAGTGCTGTAGGGCCAGGGAAACCCGGCCAGCGACCCGACATCGACCCGACATGGGCCGAAAATCGGCATCTTGCCACCCCATCTGGCCAGATGTCCTCTCGCCAGCACGACGCATCCGCCTTACAATGTCGGCATGAATGAAGACAGGGCAGGGGCGCGCAGCCTCTTCCCAGATATCGAAAGGCAGACGAGATGTCCGCGGCATGCGGAAAAGGAGACGACGATGAAGACCCGCACCTTGATAGTCATGGCCCTGGCAGCAATGCTGACCACCCTCGCCCCGCTGACCATGCCGGACCCCGCCCAGGCCGGCGACAGGGAGTACCGCCACGAGCGTTATCGAGGCTACTACCCCTATTACTACACACCTTACTATGGCCCGCGCCACAACCCGGTGGTGCGCCGCGACCGTTACCGCTCGGACGAATATGCCCCGGACGGCACCTACCACAGCGAGCGGGTCGTCGAAGACCGTCATCGCAGCTACTACTCGCCCGGCCGCAACCAGGCCATCACCCGGCCACGCACCACCGTCAAGACCTGGAGCGAGGGCCCCGGGCAGGTGACGACCCGGGAGAAGACCTCGTGGATCGGCGCCGACGGCCGCCCGCACAGCACCACCGTCACCCGCGACACCACTGTCGACGCCTGGGGCAACAGCCATACCGACACCCGCGTCAACCTGCGCAAGGCGAAGTAACGCCTGCCCTCCCCTGGCGCCGCTGCCATGCGGCCATGCGGCGCCAGCCCCTCTCTCCCCTCTCGGCGCTCAGCTGCCGCCGGCTTTCTCCAGCGCGCGGTGCTTCTCGATGGCCTGCACTACGTAAGGGAAGAGATTCTCGACGACTTTTCCGTAGCCGGCGGCATTGGGGTGAATGCCATCCTCAAGGTTAAACCTGCCCTCCATGGCCACCCCCTGAAGGAAGAAAGGCATAAAGACCACGCCGCTCTCCCTGGCCAGCCGCGGGTAGATGCCGTCGAAACGGGCGACGTATTCCGGCCCGAGGTTGCGCACCATCCTCATCCCGGCCAGGACCACGGTGATGCCCCGCTCGTGCAGCGTGCCGAGGATGCGGCGGATATTGTCCTCGGCCACCTGTGGGTCGATGCCGCGCAGACCGTCGTTGGCGCCGGTCTCGAGGATGACGATGTCGGGGTCCATGGTCAGCACCCAGTCGAGCCGGGCGAGAGCGCCGCTGCTCGTCTCGGCGCTGACACCGGCATTGACCACACGGCAGGGATAGCCGGCGGCGTTCAGCTTCTTCTCCAACTGCGACGGATAGCTCTGTTCGAAGGAGACGCCATGGCCGGCAGTGAGACTGTCGCCCATGGCGACGATGACCATGCCGCCGCCCCCCTCCTCCACCTCCGCCCGCTGCGGGGCGGGCTGTTCGCCACGACAGCCCGAGAAAAGCAGCGCCGCCATCAGCACAAGACAGGTTACAAGATTCATGTACCCCTCAGGATGAGTGTTCACGGAGATAGGCCCCAGGCTTCTTGACGATCACCGACAGGGAAGCGAGCAAGCCGAGGGCCACGACCACCGCGGTTATCGCGCCGACCGCGACGAGCGAGGCCAGCGGGTAGGGCCGGAAAGAGATATCGAGCGCCAGGTGGCACAGGGCCCAGCTGCCGAGTTGCGCAACAAGCAGGGCGGCACCACCGCTCTGCAGGGCAAGCACCAGGTTTTCGAGGCCGAAGACCTTGAGCACGAACGGGGTGTCGCCACCAAGGATCTTGTAATGCACCGCCTCTTCGAGCCGTGCCAGGCGCGTGGCGAGGATCGAGCCGACGAGGATCAGCCCGCCGGCGAGAATCGACAGCGACGCGAAAAAGGTCACCAGCAGGGAGAGCTTGGCCATCAGCCGCCCAAGTTCGACGGCCGACTCGCCGACGTTGATCGGGCTGATGTTGGGAAAGCGGCTGACGACGCGGTTCTCGAGCAGGGAGGCCTCGCCCTGCGGCACCTTGAGGGCGGCGAAAAAGGTCTGTGGCGCCGCTTTCAAGGTCGCCTCGGGGAAGACGAAATAGAAGAAGGGGTAGAGCAGCGAGCGGGTGCGGCTGCGGATCGAGGTCGCCTCCGCCTTGAGGCTCACCCCCTGGATGGAAAAGTGGAGGGTGTCGCCGATCTCCATGTCACCGATTTCCACCACCGAGTCGAGCAGGGACACCGGCGGCAGCCTGCCGGGAGCGCGGTTGCCGCCGAAGAGCCCCTTGCCCGCCACCAGCTTTTCGTCAGCGAGGAGGTCGTCGCGGTAGGTGAGGTTGAACTCCCGCGAGAGGCTGTCGCCACGGCGCTCCACCTCGCGGCGCCGGTCTATCTCACGGTCGTTGATGGCCAGCAGACGGGCGCGCACCACCGGGAAGATCTCCGCCTTGCCGCCGACGAAGTCGATGAAATCCTCCCGCTGATCCTTCTGGATGTCGAGGAAGAAGAGGTTGGGCGCATCCGCAGGATAGGACTCGATATAGGCGGCGCGCAGGTTCCTCTCCACCAGGTAGATCGAAAAGAGCACCGCCAGGGCCGAGGCCAGGGTGACCACCACCGTGCGGCTGGCGTTGCCCGGCCGTGACAGGCTGCGCACCGCCTGGCGCAGGGCCAGCGATGAAATGTCAAGGCGCGCCAGCCCACCCAGAACGAGATGGGCCAACCCCCACATCACCGCCACGAGAACGAGCACCGCCGCCATGAACCATAGCCCGGTGGTGACGTCATCAAGCTGCACCACCACCACCGCCGAGAGCAGCAGCAGCCCGAGGAGCAGCGCCAGGCGGGGCATGGCCCGGCGCAGGCCGCCGGCGGTTTCCTTGCGAAAGATCGCTGCCGGCTTGATCCTGGCAATCCCCGCCAGGGGCAGAAAGGTGAAGAAGAGCACCGCCGTCAGCCCAAGGCCAAGGCCCTGGAGAAGATCGGCGAAAGAGGCCTCCAGGGTCAGCTTCTCCGGCAGCAGCCCGGCGAGGAGCTGAAAGACCGCCCCCTTGAGCACCAGGCCGCCGCCGATACCGAGAATCACCCCGCAGAGGCCGAGGAGCAGCACCAGGCCGAGGTGGTGGCCGAGGATATGGCGATTGCCGGCGCCGAGGGCGCGGAGGATGGCGATGGTCTTGACCTGGCGGCGCAGCAGGGCGGCCAGGGAGCTCTGCATGCCGATGCCGGCGAGAAGCAGGGTAAAGACGGCAATCAGCGAGAGGAAGAAGAGCAGGTTGTCGAAGAAGCGCTTGATGCGCGAGCCGGAGGTGGCGGCACTGGCGACCCGCTCGCCTTCCCCCGCCCTGGCCTGGAGGCGGGCGGCCACCGTCTCTGCCGCGCCGGGGTCGGCGAGCCGCAGCAGCCAGCGATAGCTGGTGCGGCTGCCCTTGCCGACCAGGCCGGTGGCGGCAAGGTCGCCCTCGCTCATGAAGACCCGCGGCCCGAAGGTGAAAAACTCCACCGGGCGCTGCGACTCGCGCACCACCACGTCGACGATCTGCAAGCGCCCTTCGCCGAGCAGCAGGTGGTCGCCGACGACGAGGCCGAGCCGATCCAGCAGTGCCTGGCCGACGACCACCACGCCAGGGCGGAGCACCTCGGCAAAGGGCCGCCCGGAACGCAGTTCGACCGTACCATAGAGCGGGTAGCCGCCGCTCACCGCCTTGATATTGCTGAACAGCACCGCCTCGCCACCCTCGCGGCGGGCCACCGAGTGAAACTCCCAGGCGGTGGTGGCGGTGGCCAGCCCCTCGCCGACGACCCGGGCCAGTTCCTCGCGCAGGGCTGGGGTGAACTCGCCGCCGCTCCTGACGATGACATCGCCGCCCTGCAGGGCGGCGGCATCCTCGGCGATGACGCCGCGCACATCGCGGCGCAGGCTGTTGACCGCCACCAGGCTGACCATGGAGAGGGCGACGCAGAGGGTGAAGATCACCGCCTGGCCGCGGTTATGGAGAATATCGCGGAGAAGATGGCGCAGTTTCATAGCGTGCGGTCGGCGGAGGGGACCACCGCCCCGTCATGGAGGCGGATGAGGCGGTCGGCGCGGGCGGCCAGGGCCGGGCTGTGTGTGGCCATGACCAGGGTGGTGCCCTGGTTGCGATGCAGATCGAGGAGCAGTTCGACGATGCCTTCGCTGTTGCGCGAGTCGAGGTTGCCGGTGGGCTCGTCGGCGAAGAGCAAGGCCGGCCGGTTGATCACCGCCCGGCAGATCGCCACCCGCTGCTGCTCGCCGCCGGAGAGCTGCTCGGGGAAGTTGCCGGCGCGCGCGGTCAGGCCGACGCGCTGTAGCAGCGCCAGAGCCTTGGCGCGAGCCTCGGGGTCCTTGCCGAGTTCGGCCGGGAACATGACGTTCTCCAGGGCGTTGAGCGAAGGGATGAGGTGGAAGGCCTGGAAGACGAAGCCGGTCTGACGATTGCGCAACGGCGCCAGCTGGTCCTCGGAGAGGCCGGTGATGTCCCGCCCGGCAAGGATCACCCGGCCGCTGCTTGGCAGGTCGAGGCCGGAAAGAATGCTGAGCAGGGTGGTCTTGCCGCTGCCGCTGCTGCCGGCGATGACCAGGAACTCGCCCTTGTCCACCGTAAGAGAAACCTCGTCCAACACCTGAATCTTCCGCCCGCCGCGGACATAGCTCTTGCAGAGCCGTTCACCAACAAGTATCGGGGATGCCATGAGGACCTCCTTCGCCCGGCGTTTGTCACGTCGTCCGCATTATCGTTCTGCGCTACGGTAACCACTGCCATATATTTTTCGAGCCGTGACGGTGCATTTTTCGCCCTTTGCGGTCGAATCCAGGCGCCAATTTTTTGAGTGTTTCTCCCTTTGAATTTGGGTATGATCGGCGCTGGCGATGAGCCGCGGCCCCTCCCGCCGACAGCCACGGGCCGTGTTTTTCGTTTGCACAACAACCCCTTGCAAGGAGCTTCGTCATGAAACAGTTCACCACCTGCGTTCGGGCCCTGGCCCTCTCCTGCCTGCTCCTCGGCGCAGGCGCCGGCGCCGCCGCGGCCGCCGACTACCCCTTCGGCCTGCTCATGGTCGGCCCGGCCAACGACCATGGCTGGAGCCAGGCCCACTTCGAAGCCGGCCAGGTCATGGAGAAGACCCTGCCGGGGGCGAAGATGCTCTACATCGACAAGGTCAACCCCGCCGACCGCCAGGGCATCACCGTGCCCATGCTCGTCGACGACCTGGTCTCCAAGGGGGCCAAGCTGATCATCGCCAACTCCGACGACATGAAGGACGGCGTACGCGAAGCCGCCCAGATGCACCCCGAGGTCAAGTTCATCCACGTCTCCGGCGACGACGCCCTCACCGGCAAGGCCGGCGCCAACCTCAGCAACCTCATGGGCCGCATGGAATATGGCAAAATGATGGCCGGTTTCGTCGCCGCCATGACCTCGCAGACCGGCAAGATCGCCTACCTCGGCCCGCTGGTAAACGCCGAGACGCGCCGTCTCGCCGCCTCGGCCTACCTCGGCGCCCACTACGCCTGGACCAAGGTGCTCAAGAAGCCCGAGGCGGAGCTGAAGTTCAAGGTCAGCTGGATCGGCTTCTGGTTCAACATCCCCGGGGTCACCTCCGACCCGACCCTGGTCACCGGCAGCTTCTTCGACAGCGGCCATGACGTGGTCATCTCCGGCATCGACACCACCGAGGCCCTGGTGGTCGCCGGGCAGCGCCGCAAGGAGGGCAAGGCCGTCTGGGCCATCCCCTACGACTATCGCGACGCCTGCTCGGCGGCACCGGACGCCTGCCTCGGCGTGCCCTATTTCAACTGGATTCCCGGCTACACCAAGATGATCGGCGAGGCCATCGAAGGCAAATGGCAGCAGCAGTTCCTCTGGCTCGGCCCGAACTGGGCGGCCATCAACGACCTGCAGACCACCTCCGTCGGCTTCATGCCCGGCAAGGCCCTCAGCGCCGACAACGAGAAGGCCCTCGGCGAGTTCCAGAAGGCCCTCGCCGGCGGCCTCAACCTCTTCACCGGGCCGCTCTACTTCCAGGACGGCACACCCTTCCTCTCCGCCGGCATCGTCGCCACCGACGAGCAGGTGTGGGACCTGACCCAGCTGCTCAAGGGCATGGAGGGAGCCTCCAAGTGAGGGAGGAGGGAGGACGGCCCGACCTCTTGCCGCCATGCTCGAGCTGATAAACATCGATAAACGCTTCGGCCGGCTCCAGGCCCTTTGCGGGGTCGGCCTCAGCGCCCGGGAAGGCACCATCCACGGGCTCATCGGCGAAAACGGCGCCGGCAAGTCGACGCTGATGAAGGTGCTTACCGGCTTTGTGCGCATGACCGGCGGCGAAATCCGCCTGCGCGGCAACCGCGTTCACCCCGGGGGCCCCCGCGACGCCATGGCCCTCGGCATCGGCATGCTCTACCAGGAGCCCCTCGACTTCCCGCAGCTGTCGGTGCTGGAAAACTTCATCGCCGGGCAGGCCGGCTACGACCCGGCGGCTGCCCGTCAGCGCCTGGCGCGACTCGCCCGGGACTTTTCCTTCCACCTGCGCGCCGACGACCTCGTCGGCGACCTCACCGTCGGCGAGCGGCAGCAGCTCGAACTGCTGCGCCTCATCGACGGTGGGGCCCGGGTGCTGATCCTCGACGAGCCGACCACCGGCATCTCGGCACAGCAGCAGGAGATGCTCTTCGCTGCCCTGCGACGCCTCAAGGCGACAGGGGCCACGGTGCTCCTCGTTTCCCACAAGCTCGAGGAAATCGACCTCCTCTGCGACGAGGTGACGGTGCTGCGCCATGGCCAGGTGGTGGCGCGGCGCAGCCGCCCCTTCGACCGCGACGACCTCCTACGGGCTATGTTCGACGTGCTGCCGGAGCGGGAGGGGGCCACGCCGAAGGTTGCCGCCGGCCCGCCCCTGCTGATCTTCGACCGGGCCTGCGCCGGGAGCGGCCGCTCGGCCCTTGCCGGGCTCTCGCTGACTATCGGCAGGGGCGAGATCGTCGGCCTGGCGGGCATCGACGGCAGCGGCCAGAACACCTTTCTCAAGCTGGCCGCCGGCCTCCTGGCGCCAACCTCGGGCGAGGTAAGGCTGGAGGGCGAGGACTGTGGGCCAATTCGGCGGCCGACCCTGGGCGTTGACACCGTCTACCTCCCCGCCGACCGCCTCACCGAGGGCCTCTTCCCCCAATTGAGCCTGCGCGAGCACCATGTGCTCGCCACTCCCGGCAGGGCCCTGCTCACCCCCTCCGCTGGACTCGAGGATACCAGACGGGCCATCGCCATGCACGGCATCAAAGGCGAGGCGCAGCAGCCGGTGCAGGACCTCTCCGGCGGCAACCAGCAGCGCCTGCTGCTCTCACTCATCCCGGAGAAGACGCGGCTCATCCTCATGGAGAACCCGACCCGCGGCCTCGACGTGCACTCGGCCAGGTCCACCTGGACACTCCTGCGCCGCCGTCTCGAGGGCCAGGGGGCGGCCATCATCTTCGCTTCCCCCGATCTCGACGAGGTGATGCGCGAGGCGAGCCGCATCCTCGTCTTCTCCGCCAACCGGGTGGTGCTCGACATCCCGGCAAGGGAGGCCAGCAGTCAGGTCTTGTCCCGCGCCATCACCGGCCAGGTCGATGCCCTCGTCGCCCCCTGAGCCCCCCGTCAACCGTCAGACCCATAACCGCCCGATGAGCCCCTCCGCCGCACGGCATCACCTCGGCAGCCTCGCCAAGTTCCTCGTCATCGCCCTCCTCGCCCTCGGCACGGTCAGCCTGCTGCTGCTCGCCCTCGGCATCAGCCCGGCGACCATCGCCATCACCCTGGCCAAAGGCTCGATCCTCTCCTGGCAGAAGTTCGGCCACGTGCTGTCCATCTTCAGCCCGCTGCTGCTCGCCTCCTGCGGCCTGCTCTTCACCTTCCGCGCCGGCCTGTGGAACATCGGCGTCGAGGGCCAGGTGGTCCTCGGGGCAATCGCCGCCACCGCCCTGCTGCGCCAGGGCAGCCTCGGCCTGCCGCCGGGCCTGGTTCTCTGCGCCGCCATGCTGCTCGCCTTTGTCGGCGGCGGCCTGTGGGGCGCCCTGGCCGGCTGGCTCAAGCATCGCGGCGGGGTCAACGAGATCTTCGGCGGCCTGGGCCTCAACTTCGTCGCCCAGGGCCTGATCCTCTGGCTGATCCTCGGGCCATGGAAGCGCGCCGGCATCGCCTCGATGAGCGGCACCGACATGTTCGCCAGGGAATTGTGGATGTACACCCCGCCGGGCTGGCGCGTTGCCCCGGCCGCCCTCGCGCTGGCCCTCGCCGCCCTGCTGCTTTCCGCCCTCCTGCTCTTGTCGACCCGCTTCGGCCTGCGCGTCAGGGCGGTGGGCCTCAACCCTCTGGCGGCGCCGCTCTTCGCCATCAACCCGGCGCGCACGGCGCTGGCAGCGATGATCCTCGGCGGCGGCCTCGCCGGGCTGGCCGGCGGCCTGCAGGTGGCCGCCGTCTACCACCGGCTGCTGCCGCCGATCTCCAGCGGCTACGGTTATCTCGCCCTGCTCGTGGTCATGCTCGCCAACTCCCGCGTCTCCCCGGTGGCGCCGATCTGCCTCTTCTTCGCCGCGCTCGCCGCCGGGGCGATCCAGCTGCCCATCGCCCTGCAGCTCGACTCGGCCCTGTCCGGGGTCATCCAGGGGAGCTGCGTGCTCAGCGCCCTCTTCGTCCACGGCTGGCGGCAGCGCCTCAGGGAGGCACGCTGATGGAGATTTCTCTGGCCACCTTCCTCGCCGCCGTCGCCGCCATGTCCGCCCCGGTGATCCTCGCCGCCCTCGGCGAGACGCTCACCGAGAAGGCGGGCGTGGTCAACCTCTCCCTGGACGGCGCCATCCTCCTCAGCGCCATGGCCGGCTTCGTCGTCGCCTCGAGCAGCGCCTCGCTGCCGCTCGGCTTCGCCGCATCCGCCTTCACCGGCTGCCTGGTGGCCGCCGTGCTGGCGCTGATCGGCGTGTCGCTCCACCAGTCCCAGGTAGCGGCCGGTTTCGCCCTGACTTTTCTCTGCCGCGACCTCGCCTATTTCCTCGGCCACCCCTACGCCCGCCAGCAGGGGCCGCAGCTGACCACCCTGCCCATTCCGGGACTCGCCGACCTCCCCTTTTTCGGCGAGGTGCTCTTCTCCCACTCCCTTGTCGTCTACGCCAGCTTCCTCGCCATCCCCTGCTGTCTGCTCTTCCTCTACCGCAGCCGCTGGGGCCTGATGCTGCGCTGCGCCGGGGAGAACCCCGAGGCCTGCTGGGCGCGGGGCATCGACCCCAACCGGGTGCGCATTGCGGCGGTGGTCGCTGGGGGGGCCCTGGTGGGCCTGGCCGGCGGCGCCTTCTCCCTGGCGGTCAAGCCCGGCTGGGGGCAGCCCCAGGGCTGCGAGGGCATCGGCTGGATCGCCCTGGCGCTGGTCATCTTCGGCGGCTGGAAGCCACTGCGCGTCGCCCTCGGGGCCTACTTCTTCGCCACCCTGCAGTTGCTCGGCATACACTTCCAGGACGCCTTCCCGACCGTGCCGGCGCAGATCTTCCAAGTGGCGCCCTTCCCCCTGATGATCTTCACCCTCATCCTCATCCACGCCAGCAGGCAGAGCCGCGGGCGGCTGAGCCGCCTCCTCGCCGGCAACGCACCGAAGTGGCTCGGCCGGGCCTACAGGCGATCTTGAGCAAATGAGGGCCGCGGCAGCCCCCGGTAAAAACTAGGGCCGCGGCCAGGGCAGCCAGCGCCGCCAGGCGCCTTCGCGGCCGTTGACGATCAGCAGGCCTACGGTAACCAGCACGATGGCCAGGACGAGATGGGCGGTGAGCGGCTCGCCGAGCAGCACCACCCCGAGGAAAACGCCGGAAACCGGCATGATGAAGACGAAGGAGTGCAGCGCCGTCGCCCCGTAGCGGCTGATCAGCGTATTCCAGGCGACGAAGCCGTAGGAGGCGGTGACCAGCGCCTGGTAGAGCAGGGCCTGGAGCACCGGCCCGTCGAGGGAGCGGATCATCCCCCCATCCCACAGCCAGCCGCAAAGAAAATACAGCGGCACCGTCACCGCCATGGGGTAGAGAGCTACCTGCAGGGGGTGGAAGTCGGCGATGATCTTCTTGACGTAGACGGCGTTGGTGGCCCAGACGAGCACGGCGAGCAGCACCAGGAAGTCACCCAGCAAAGCCGAGCCACTGTTCACCGCGGTGTCGAGGAAGAGCACCGCCACCCCGGCGAAACCGAGCACCAGGCCGCCCACCTTGCGCCAGCGGATGGTCTCGCCGGGGATGAAATAGTGGGCGAGGACCATCACCACGAAGGGCAGGATGTTGGAGATGAGCGCGCCATGGGAGGCGCTGGTCATGCTCTGCCCGAAGTAGAACAGGGCGAGCTGGAAGAAGAAGATCACCGCCAGCGGCAGAAGCACCAGGGCCTGGCGGCGCGTCAGGCCGAGGGGCTTGCCGGTGGCCAGCGCCCACAGGGCGATGACCACGGTGGCGATGGCGAAACGTAGGCCGGCGGTGGTGAAGATGCCCAGCCCGGTGAGGCTGATCTTGATCGCCACCGTGTTGGCGCCAAAGAGGATGCAGAGAAACATGGTGTAGAGGGCGGCACCCAGCGGCAGGCCGGAGATGGCCGCCTCCGCCGCGGGCAGCGTGGCTGCTGGCTTCATCGGCGCCCTCCGCCGGCAATGGTGTGACGAGATTTCATAGCTGTGGCGACCGTGTTGCGGTCCATGAACTGTTGTTCTTGATGAATAGCCCTACCCGAGGTTGCGCAGACGGCCCTGCGGCCGACTTTCCCGCCATCCAGGGCAAGGGCTCGGAAACTTTTCCTCTCTGGCGGGCAGCGGGTCCTCCCCGCCAGGCTACCGCCTGTGGCGAATTGCCCCGCCAGCGTCTCCGCGCCAGGGCACTGCCGCCATTCTTGTCGCGGAATGGCAAAAACGATATCGCCCCTACAGGCGCCGCTCCTCGCCGTAGCCCATTACCCAGGCGACTTTCCCCAGGGCCTTGACCCGCCGCGCGAATTCCTGCGGGTCGGCGGCGATCACCGGGAAGGTATTGTAATGCATGGGGATGGCCACCCCGGGCCGGGCCAGTTCCACCGCCTTGACCGCGTCATCGATGCCCATGGTAAAGTTGTCGCCGATGGGCAGCAGCATGTAGTCGAGCGATGTCATCTCGCCGATGAGCTTCATGTCGTAGAACAGCCCGGTGTCGCCGGTATGGTACAGCGACTTGCCATCCACGGTCAGCACCACCCCGGCCGGTTCGCCGGCGTAGGTGCCCTCCGGGGTCATCGACCCGTGGTGGGCGATGGTGAACTTGAGCCGGCCGAAGGGGAAGAGGTACGAGCCGCCGATATGCATGTTATGGGCACGGCAGCCCTTGTCGATGCAGTAGTTGGCCAGTTCGTTGACGCAGATGAGCAGCGCGTTGCAGCGCGTGGCGATCTTCAGGGCGTCGCCGAGGTGATCGCCATGGCCATGGGTGAGGACGATATAGTCGGCCGAAACCTCGGCCGAGGTCACCGGCGAGGTGGGGTTGCCGTCGAAAAAGGGATCGATGAGGATGACCTCGCCGGCATCACTGGTAATCTGAAACGACGAATGGGAAAAGTATCTGAGTTTCATCTCTGCCTCCAGGTGAAATCGTCCCTTTATGCGCCGGTGCCGGCTCTAGCGGCGCACCAGCACGCCCTCGTACACGCCCTGCGGGGTGCGGCAGCGACAGGCCAGGCCGGGCGGGCCCTCCTGCTCGACGACGCACCAGCCGACCGCGGTCTGGCAGATGGTGCTGCGCTCCTGCAAACGGCCATGGGTGTCAGGCCGTTTCGGGCGGACACGCCCGTCTTCCCCGGCGATGACCGGGTCGGTGATGTCGCCGCAGATCCTGGCGATTTCGTAGCCACTCATGCCGGCCTTAGCCAGGGACTCGCGGTCCCGCTGGGTGCATTCGCCGTAGAGCGGCCCGGCCACCATGACGCCACATACCATCAACAGCAGTACTTTCGGCCACACCATCGCCACCCCCCTTTACGGCGAACATGGTCCGACCGGCGCCGTATCCGCCCATCATACCCGCAACCCCAGGGCGACTTCAAAGAAAAACCTCGCCAGGACCGTCATCCCCCTTCACCGCCGCTTTCCTCTTGCCGCCGGCGCCGATTTTGAGCATAGTTACCACAGTCGTTACCCGTTCCCGCCACCATGGAGTGTTCATGTCCCCTCTGGTCAAGTGGATCACCGTCACCGCCATCTTCATTTTTCTTCTCTCCCGCCTGCTGCTTGGCTGCGACCAGGAAGCGGCCCGCTCGGGACCGTGGCGGCTCGGCGATGCCGCCCCGGACTTCGCCGCCAAGGACCTCGATGGCAAGGTCACCGTGCTCTCCAGCCTCACCGGCGGCCCGGTGATC
>JANJUM010000147.1 GCA_024710585.1 Desulforhopalus sp. | reverse complement strand
CCATGCCGTCAAGCAGAAAAGACGCCCGCCGTCTTCTTTTCTGCGCCGCCGTCGAACACACAAACGTCCCTTTCACAGAGAGTGACGGCAGTAAGCGAGCTTCCGCGACTTACTCCTCGGAAAGCCACTGGCTCAGGGTGTGGCTGGCATTGCGCCGTGGGAGCGTATCGCTGTAGTCGTCCTTTCCACGCTTCGTTGAACTGGCCAGTTCTTGGCCTCGTCGCTCGCTTGAGGGGACCTCCGCAAAGCGGTTGGTCTCTACTGCCGGCAGCCTCCGCCGTGCGGTGGGGAATACTCGGTCTGCAAAACAGAGCCTATCTCGTACCGAGCGGCCTTTGCAAATCCTGGTCTGGGACAGCAGGAGTGAGAGTGCAAGGTTTTCATCGGCGTAGGTCTTTTGCTATTGAGACGCCCTTGGCTTTCGCCTCGCCAGAAGGGGAAATCGGTCGGTGCAACACGTCGGCCTGCCTTTCGTTTCGACCGCTGATACAGCGGCCACAACCGTCGTCATCAGCCTTGTTCACCGAGGTGTTTTCCCCATGTCGTGAAAACAAACAAGCGTAGCGTTTGTCCTCGCGAAATACCTGGCTTCACGGCGATTCTTCTCGTCGCAGAAAAGAAGTCGCCAGCGGGCAATCGCTCTTGGAGGGATCTCGTTTCAGGCCGAAGGTGCTGGCGAGAGCCTCGCGTAACAGGAAATACGCGTAAACGACCTGATGCTAGGCACGCAGATCGCGAAGCCGTACTCTCAGGTCGCCATAGATGTTCGACGCGTCTGCCGGAGAGACCATGGCCACAGCGGCAATAAAAATGCCAATGAGAATGGCTATGCACACCGTAACGCCCACGGCAAGGCCAACCACAAAGAGAATCAACTGGCCAATACCGACGATGAGGCCGAGAAAGCCCCCGCTGTTGGCGTCGCCCGAAGAGGCGGCGATGGAAGCGAGAACGATTACCGCGACGAGGATGCCTGCGGATTGCAGCAGAGGACGGCGAAATTGATTGGTGCTCATAAGGTCTCCCGTGATAGTGGCCGGTGTCTGATTGCGTCTTCGTTGAATATTAACATGTTGCGGGCAAAGCGCAAGGCCGCTTGGCGATCATGACGCAGATCTCCACTGCAGGAGGCCCGCTCCGGTGAAGCTGAGAGCTTGCATTTCACGGCCTTCGCGCTCCTGAATTTGTTTCTCTTCGCGCGGCCGTCTGCTCGAGCCTGGTGATTCTGGCAAGGATCGGTGGGTGGCTGTAATGAAGCAGCACGGTAAGCGCATGGGGTGTGAGGTGGGAGAAATTGGCTGCGGAAAGTTTCTTCAGGGCATTGGTCAGGTGTGTGCTGTCATTCAGGGTGGTGGTGGCAAATTCGTCGGCGGCATATTCGTAAGACCTCGACACGGCGTTGAAACAAGCTGAGACGATCAGGCTGCACGGGGTAAAGACAATAAAAAAGAAGATCAGCGAGGCATGGACGGAGGGCTGGCTCATGCCGAAGGCGATGGAGATCCTTTCGAGTCCGAGGAACAAGGACAAGAGCCAGAACATCGCCAGCCCCTGGATGAGAGAGGCAATGAGATTCTTGAGAACGTGGCGCAATTTGCAATGGCCAATCTCATGGGCGAGTACGGCGACTATCTCCCCCGGAGAAAGCTGTGCCAGCAGGGTGTCGTAGAGCACTACCTTGCGGAAACGGCCAATGCCGGTGAAGAAGGCATTGGCCTTGGAGGATCTTTTCGAGCCATCCATTGTGTACACCCCCTGGATGGCGAATTTTTGGCGACGGGCGTAGTCGCCGATGTCGTTGGCCAGTGGGCCTTCCTTGAGCGGTGTCAGGGTGTTGAACAGAGGCAGGATGAGCACTGGGGCGAGCACGTTGAGGGCGATGGAAAAAAGCGAGAGAGCGATCCAGCTGTAGAACCAGGCCAAGGGGCCGGCATTGGTGAAGAACCACAGCACAAAGGCCAGCAGCGGACCGCCGAGACAAAGGACGAGCAGAAGACCCTTGAGGAGGTCGGCGATATAGGTGGAGGCAGTGGTGCGGTTGAACCCGAAGCGTTCCTCGATGACGAAGGTCCTGTAAAGGGAGAAGGGTAGATCGAGAATAAAGGAGAAGAGGAGCAGGATGGCGACGAAGAGTAGGCCTATGAGCAGAGAGTGATCGACGAAGCCGCGGATCCACCTGTCGAGGGTATCAAAGCCACCGGTCGTGGAGAAGAGGATCACCGCCGCGAGAGAAAGGCTGTCTCGCCAGAGAGCGAGACGGGTCGCGGCCTTCGTGTAGCGCACCGACTTCTCGTAGCTTTGCGTGTCAAGGAAGGCTGCCAGTGCCGCAGGAGGCTGCGGTCGCAGCGAGCGCAGGTTGAGCAGGGAGGACACCGTCTCGAGACCGTGGGTGGCGACGAGAAAAGCGAGGATGACGAGCAGCCAGGGGTCCATCATGGGGCGGCAGGTTCAGGAATGAAGTGGCAGCTGCCACCATGTGGGGCGGATCGCGTGAAGGGCTCCGTGAGGCGCGGTGCCGGGTCGTGTTCGGTCCTCGAGGCTACATGATCGCCTGGATGGCTACCGAGGTCATTTCCAGGAAGGGGGATGGCGCGACCCCCATGGCGATAACGATGACGATGAGCAGCAGAGAAAGGATTTTCTGCCGGCCTCCGACAAGGATCGGCTCGCGAATCTCACTGTCGGTGCAGAAGGTCACCCTGACAATGGAGAGGTAATAATAGATGGCGATGGCGGTGTTGATGGCGGCAAGCACCACCAGCAGGATATGTCCTTGCTTGAAGGCGTTGACCAGCAGAAAGAATTTGCCGGTGAAGCCGACGAAAGGCGGGATGCCGGCCAGGGCGAAAAGGCCGATGGAGAGGGTGATGGCCAGCAGCGGGGCACGTTTGTGCAGCCCGGTGAAGTCCTCGATGGCGACGTTCTCGCCCTTGGTGGCGATTGTGCAAATGACCAGGAAACAGGCGAGGTTCATGAACACGTAGCCGATGATGTAGTACATGGCCGTGGCATAGCCTTCGTGTTCCAGGGTGAGCAGGCCGACGAGGACGAAGCCGGCGTGGGAAATACCGGAAAAGCCGAGCAGCCTCTTGATGTCCTTTTGCACCAGGGCGGAGAGGTTGCCGTAGAACATCGACAGCAGGGCGCAGACCACCAGGAGGCCGACGATGGCCTCGGTCTCTCCGTTGACCAGGGTGAGCAGACGGATCAGCAGGGCGACTGCCGCCAGTTTGGGGATTGCGGCGATAAAGGCCGTAGTCTCGTTGGCACTGCCCTGGTAGACATCGGGCACCCAGAAGTGCAGGGGGAAAATGGCCAGTTTGTAGAAGAAGCCCGCCAGCACGAGGATGATCGCCACCACCGCGGCCGGCTGGCCGAAGCTGAGATTGAGCTGCTCGGTGATCACCGCCAGTTGGGTCGAGCCGGTGAGACCGAAGAGGTAGCTCATGCCGAAGAGCATCAGGCCGGTGGCCATGACGCCGAACAGCAGGTACTTGATGCCCGCCTCCACCTGAATCCCGGCTGCCGAGTGGCGGTTGCGCATCGGCACCATGATGTAGACGGCGAAGGAGGAAAGCTCGAGGGAGACGAAGATGGCGAGCAGTTCGACACTCGACACGAGCATCATCAGACCGAGGACAGAGATGAACATGAACAGGTAGTATTCGGCCTGCACCGTGGCGGTGATCCCCGGATGCCGGTCGCAGAAGAGGATGACGAGCAGCGTTCCCAGGGCTATGAGCACCTTGAAGAGCTGGGAGAAGTAGTCTACCTGGTAAGCCTTGAAGAACAACTCGCCTTCGCTTTTCAGGGAAATGAGGGCAGAGAGCAGCACCAGGGTAGCCATACCGGCGGCGATGGCGTGCAGCTGTTTGCCGTTGGCTTCCCGGAGGCTGAGCAGGAAGAAGACCAGGCTGACGCCCAACAGGGTCAATTCGGGGAGGAATGACATGTTCTATCCCTTACGCGAGCGGGTTGAGTGGTTCGATCACCGTATGAGCGCTCCGGCGGCGGCGATGGCATGGTTCTGGTGCGCCTCGAACTGCTGCAGGAGGTGGTCTACGCTGCAATGCATCAAGTCGATGAAGGGCTGGGGGCCCAGGCCGATCCACAGGACAAAGAAGAGGAAGGGCGTGAGCACCACGATTTCCCGGAGGTTGAGGTCTTTGATCCACGACTGGTCGGGATTGTTGGTACCGCCCCAGATGATCTTCTGCAGCATGCGCAGCATGTAGGCTGCCGCCAGCACCGCGCCGGGGATGGAGGCCAGGGCGAGGGTGGGGAAGCGCTGCAGGGCCGTGTCGAACTGAAAGGCCCCGGCGATGATCATGAATTCGCCGACGAAGCTGTTGGTCCCGGGGAAGCCGAAGGAGGACAGTGAGAAAAAGGCCAGGAAGGTGATGAATACCGGCATGTACTTGCCGACGCCGGTTGCGGAGAGCAGCTCGCGGCTGTGGGTCCGCTCATAGATCATGCCGACGCAGAGGAAGAGCGCCCCGGTGGTGATGCCATGGTTGACCATCTGCAGGATCGCCCCTTCGACGCCCCTGACGTTAAGGACGAAGATGCCCAGGGTGACGAAGCCCATATGCCCCACCGACGAATAGGCGATGAGTTTCTTCATGTCCTGCTGCGCCAGGGCGGTGAAACCGCCGTAGATGATGCCGGCGATGGACAGCCACAGCACATAGGGGGCGAGGGCGATGGTGGCCTCAGGGGTGATCGGCAGGGCGAAGCGCAGAAAGCCGTAGGTGCCCATCTTGAGGAGAATGCTGGCGAGGATCACCGAGCCAGCCGTCGGCGCTTCGACATGGGCGGCCGGCAGCCAGGTGTGGAAGGGAAACATCGGCACCTTGATGGCGAATGCCAGGAAGAAGGCCAGGAAGACCAGGACCTGTGCCGAGAAGGGGTAGTCCTGCCACATCATCTCGGGGATGAAGAAACTGTAATTGTTGGTGGCATAGAGCCAGATGATGGCCACCAGGAGGAGGATCGAGCCGGCCAGGGTATAGAGGAAGAACTTGACCGAGGCGTAGATCTTGCGCGGCCCGCCCCAGATGGCGATGAGCAGGTACATGGGGATGAGCATCGCTTCCCAGAGGATATAGAAGAGGACGAAGTCCAGCGCCACGAAAACGCCGATCATCGCCGTTTCCATGACCAGCAGACAGATCATGAAGATCTTCACCCTGGCGGTGATATAGGTCCACGAGGCGAGCACACAGAAGGGCATGATCAGGGTGGTGAGCAGCAGCAGGAGAATGGAGATGCCGTCGACGCCGATGGTGTAGTTGATGTTGAAGGCCTCGATCCAACGATGGTGCTCGACGAGCTGGAACCTGGCGGTGGCGGTGTCGAAGTCGGCGAGCACGAACAACGAAAGGAGGGCGACGGCGCCGCTGACGACGAGGGTGAAGATGCGGCAGGCCTGGTCGCTGTTGAGGAACAGCAGGGCGACGGCTCCGGCCAGGGGCAGAAAAATGAGCACCGAGAGGATGGGGAAGCCGGAGTTGAACAGTAGTTGATCCATTGCCAGGTTTCCTTCAGTTCATAAGGGATTAGAGGCAGACGTAGGCGATGAGGATGATGGCGGCGAAGGTGACCGCATAGTAGATGGTCTGCTGTATGTGCCCCCTCTGCAGGACCAGCGCCAGTCGACGCCCAATGGCGCGGACGCACAGGGCGCTGCCGTCGACGAGGCCATCGATGCCGTGCCAGTCGAACCAGGCCCAGAACCTGGCGGTGACCATCAATCCGTAAAGACCGACCACGCGATACGCTGCCCCCCAGGCGGTGTCCAGCCACTGCAGCGGGCGCTCGGCCAGCCACAGGAAGAGGCGGCCGCCATAGCGGTAGAACCAGTCAAGGTCGAGGCTGATGGTGGGCCTGGCGGCTAACCTGTCTTTGAGGAAAACGAAGGCGATGGCGGTTACCACGAGGATCTGCAGGGTCTCGCTGAGGTGGTAGGAGGTGTAGGGGTGGAACGTGGTGTCCCGATAGGGGAGCATATCGTAGAGAAACGGCATATAGGTGCCAACAAGAAAACAGAAGAAGGCGGCGACGAGCATGGCGAGGTGCATGTTCCACGGCGGGTCCGAGGCCCGGCTCATGGTCTCCTCGCTGCAGCGGCTCTCGCCGAAGAAGACCAGGTAGGGCAGGCGCAGCCCGGCGACGAGGAAGGTGCCCACCGAGACCATGGACAGCAGGAAGCCGGCCCAGAGGAGGTGGGCCTCGAAGCTGGCGGCGACGATCATCGCCTTGGAGACGAAGCCCGAGAAGAGGGGAAAGGCGGAGACGGAAATGCCGCCGATGATCATGAACGCCATGGTGTTGGGCATTTTTTTATAGAGCCCGCCGAGTTCGGTGAAGCGGCACACGCCGGTGCTGTGGATGACCGCCCCGGCGGCCATGAAGAGCAGCCCCTTGTAAAGGATGTGGGCAAAAGCGTGGGCGCAGGTGCCGTTGATGGCCAGGGCGGTGCCGATCCCGACGCCGGCCACCATATAGCCGACCTGGCTGACGATCTCCCAGCCCAGCAAACGGCGGATGTCGTTTTCCATCAGGGCATAGACGATGCCGTAGATGGCCATGATCACCCCGAGGACGATGAGGATGTCGAAGCCGGCGAAGGCGCGGGCCAGGGTATAGACCGCCGTCTTGGTGGTGAAGGCGCACATGAACACCGCCCCGGTCACCGTCGCCTTGCTGTAGGCGTCGGGCAGCCAGGAGTGGAGTGGCGGGACGGCGGCGTTGAGCATCAGACCGGCCATGATCAGCCAGGTGAAGAGGTGAGTGTCCTGCTCGTTGAGGAGGGCGAAGGAGATATCGCCGGTGGCCTGATAACGCAGGACGAAGCCGAGCAGCAGCAGGACCCCGCCGAAGGTGTGCACCAGCAGATAGCGGTAGCCGGCAGCCAGCGCCCCCTCTTCTTTGTTGAACCAGACGAGGAAGGTCGAGGCGAAGGCCATCATCTCCCAGAAGAGAAAGAGCACCAGGTAGTCACCGGCGTAGATGACGCCGAGGCTGCCGGCCACATAGAACCAGCTGGCGAGATGCTGCCAGTTGTCCTTGACGTGCAGGCCATAGATGGTGCCGATGATGGCCATCAGGCCCATGATGAAGCCGAAGATCGACGAGAGGTTGTCGACGCGGGCGAAGGTCAGGGTCCAGCGGTCCATGAAGACCACCTCACCGTAAACCCCCGGCTGCCAGTTGAGGGCGAGCACCGCCACGAAGGTGGCGATGGGCACCGAGCAGAGATAGAGCTTGCGGAACGGCTCCCTCACCAGTGGCAATAGCACCGCGCCGACGATGAGGAGCAGGGCCGGGTGGAGAAAACTAGTCGTCATAGTAATCCTCTCGGGTCATGATTCCGCTCTTGCCGAACCAGCGGGCGAAAAAGACCAGCACCAGGCAGGCGAGGAGGGTGAAGAGGGCCCAGAAACCGGGGATGTAACGCTCCGCCCAGGTGTGGGCATGGCTCGTATCGACCCCGGTCACGGACCAGACCAGCAGCACCGGCAAGGCGATGGTCGCTGCGGTCTTCACCGCCTTGGGGCGGGCTTTGAGGAAATCGATCAGTTGGACGATCATCCGGTCACCACCTTGACGAAGTGCATCATGAATTGGGGAAAGATACCAATGATCACCGAGATGAGGCAGGCGATGAGGATGGGCACGAGCATCGCCAGGGGCGCCTCTTTGATACCGGTATAGGGTTCCGTTTCGGGCCGCTTGCCGAAAAAGGCCTTGTAGGTGATCGGCGCGAAGTAGGCGGCGTTGAGCATGGTGCTGGCGATGAGCAGCAGCAGGATGCCGAACTGATGCGCTTCCACCGAGCCGACCAGCAGGTTCCATTTTGTGATGAACCCGGCCACCGGCGGTGCTCCGATCATGCTCAGCGAGGCGATGGCGAAGGCGCCGAAGGTGAAGGGCATGGTCCTGCCCAGCCCCTCCATCTCGGAGATGTATTTTTTATGGGTGGCGACGTAGATGGCGCCGGCGCAGAAGAACAGAGTGATCTTGGAGAAGGCGTGGTTGACGATATGGATGAGGCCGCCCTGAATGGCCGGTTCGGTGAGCAGGGCGACACCGAGGATGATATAGGAGAGCTGGCTGACGGTGGAATAGGCCAGCCGTGACTTGAGGTTGTCCTTGGAGAGGGCGATGACCGAGGCGGCGACCACGGTGAAGCCGACGAAATAGGCGGTGGGGATGCCGAGGTTGAGGGCGCCCATGGTCTCGGTGCCGAAGACGTAGAGCATGACCCTGGTGGTGCAGAACACCCCGACCTTGACCACCGCCACCGCATGGAGCAGGGCCGAGACCGGGGTGGGCGCGACCATCGCCCCGGGCAGCCAGTGATGGAAGGGCATGACGCCGTTTTTGGCGAAGCCGAAGAGGCAGAAGATGTAGAGCATGATCACCAGGGTCGAGTTGGCATCCTTGGGGAAGATGCCGCCGGTGATGGTCGCGGCGAAATCGAGGGTGCCGGTGAGCACGTAGATGAGGATCATCGCCGGCAGCAGGAAGGCCTTGGCGGTGGCGGTCAGGTAGACGAGATACTTGCGTGCGCCATGGTAGCCCTCATCGTCCTGGTGATGGGCCACCAGGGGGTAGGTGCAGACGGAGACCAGCTCGTAGAAGAGGTACATGGTGAAGAGGTTGTCGGAGAAGGCCACGCCGATGGCCCCGAAGATGGCCAGGGCGAAGCAGGCGTTGAAGCGGGTCTGGGCGTGCTCCTTGAGGCCGCGCATATAGCCCATGGAGTAAAACACGGCTATGGTCCACAGGGACGAGGCGACCAGGGCGAAGATCATCGACATGGCGTCGGCCCTGAGGGTCACCGAGACCCCGGGCAGGAGGGAGAACATGTGAAAGATCAACGTCTTGCCCTGCCGCACTTCGGCGACCATCGACACCACCATGAGCAGCAGCAGGATGGAGGAGATCGAGGAGATGGCCTCCCTGACATTTTCCCTGTCCCCCTTGAGCATCACCCCCAAGGTGCCCACCAGGGGGATGAGCAGAGCGAAGAGGAGCCTGTAGTCGTTTGCCGGTGCGTCCATGTCTAACCTTTCAGTTGCGCGGTGTCTTCCGCGTCGATGGATTTGAAGTGACGGTAGACGGCGATGGTGATGCTCAGGCCGATGGCCGCTTCGGCGGCGGCGATGGCCATGATGAACAGGGTGAAGATCTGCCCGGTGGCCGGATCGGGGGCGGTGAAGCGGTTGAAGGCCATGAAGTTGATGGAGGCGGCGGCGAGGATCAGCTCGGCGGCGATGAGCATGCCGATGAGGGTGCGGCGGGTGACCATGCCGTAGATGCCCATGCCGAAGAGCATGGCGCCGATGACGAGGTAGGTTTCGAGGCTGTTATAGAGCGCGAGCGGTGCCATCACTGTTCCCTCCCCTGCCGGGCGATGACCAGGGCGCCGAGAATGGCGACCAGGAGCACCACTGAAACCAGTTCGAAGACCATGGAGTGATCGGTGAGCAGCTGCAGGCCGATGACCTTCATCGAGCCATCGTTGATCTTGTCGTGCACCGTCCACTCGGTCTTGACGGCCAGGGTGGCGAAACCGCCGGCAATGAGGGCGGCGGCGATGAAGCCCAGGGGCCCTGAGAAGAGGCTTGGCGGGCCGATCTTGCGCTTCTCTTCGGGGGCGGCGAGCATGATGGCAAAGGAGATGGTGACGGTTATCGCCCCGACGTAGATGAGGATCTGCATCATCGACACGAAGGGGGAGTTGAGCAGGAAGTAGAGGCCGGCGACGCCGACGAAGCAGATGACCAGGCCTGACAGCGAACGGACCAGGCGGTCGGAGTTGCAGGCGATCAGCCCACCGACGAGGGTGATGGCGGCCATGGTCAAAAAGACAACGCCGACAAGACCTTCGACGGTGAACAGACCGGGAGAGGCCAGGGTGGACGGATTCATGGTCTACGCTCCTCGAGACGTTTGTACAGGTCGAAGATGAAATCCTCTTTTCTCCGGCTGGCGAGGTTGTATTCCTTGGAGAAATCGATGGCCCCGAAGGTGCATGCCTCGACGCAGGAGCCGCACAGCGAGCAGCGCGTGAAGTCGAGCACATAGCTGGTCAGCACCTTCTTCTTGCCGCCTTCGGGCTTTTCACCGCCCAGGGAGATGCAGTTCGAGGGGCAGGCCTTCTCGCACAGGCCGCAGACGACGCATCTGGGGTTGCCTTCATCGTCGGGCACCAGTTCGATATGGCCGCGATACCTGGCGCACATGGTCAGCGTCTCGTAGGGGTAGGCAACGGTTACCGTCGGTTTGAAGAACTCCTTGAAGGTGATACCCATGCCCACCAGGAGGCTGACCAGTCCGTTGTAGATCTCGGTAAAATAGGCGACCATCTCAGAACACCTTGATAAGTCCCGCGGTCAACAGGAGGTTGGCGAGGGAAAGGGGGATGAGGATCTTCCAGCTGAGGTTGAGCAGACCGTAGATGGTGGTGCGCGGGAAGGTCCAGCGGATCCAGATGAAGGTGGCGATGAGCAGGTAGAGCTTGAGGATGAACCACCATACCCCGGGAAAAAGGCCGAAGGGGCAGGACCAGCCGCCGAGGAAGAGGATGGTGGTCATGCACGAGCCGATGACGATATTGGCGTATTCGGCCATGAAGAAGAGGCCAAAGCCCATGCTGCCGTACTCGGTGTGGAAACCGGCCACCAGTTCGCTCTCCGCCTCGCCGAGGTCGAAGGGGGCGCGATTGGTCTCCGCCAGGGTGCAGACGAAGAAGATGAGGAAGGCGAGGGGCATGAGGATATTATGGGAGTTGCCGAGCAGAGGGAAAATGTTCCAGTGGAGAATGGATGGACTCTGCTGGCGGACGATTTCCATGAGGTCCGGGGACCCGGCGATCATCACCACAGTGATGGCGGTGATCAGCATGGGGATTTCGTAGGCTACCGCCTGGGAGACGGCGCGCACCGAGGACATCATCGAATACTTGTTGCGCGAGCTGAAGCCGGCGATGAGCAGCGACATGCTGCCCAGGGAGGCGAAGGCGAAGATCATCAGCACGCCGACGTTCATATTCTTGGCGACGATGGTTTCGCTGAAGGGGATGGTGACGAAGCTGGTGATGGCCGGAAACATGGCGAGGATCGGCGCGATGATGAAGAGGATGCGGTCCGCCCCGCCGGGGATGGTGAGCTGCTTGGCCATCAGCTTGATGCCGTCGAGTGGCGGTTGCAGCAGGCCGAAGGGCCCGTTGATGTTGGGGCCGGGCCGGCGCTGGATGCGAGCCGCACCGCGCCGTTCGGCCCACACCAGGTAGGCGGCGTTGACGGCTGCAAAGGCGATGGCGATGACCACCGCGACGATGACATTGATGAGGGTTAAGCGCATGACGGTCTCCTATCAGCGGTCGATCTCGGGGATGACCAGGTCGAGGCTTCCCATGAAGGCCAGGGCGTCCATGATCATCATGCCGCGACAGGCCTCGTCGAAGAGATGCATGTTGGAGTAGGTGGGGGAGCGCAGCTTGAGGCGATAAGGGGTCTTGCCGCCGTCGCTGACCAGGCGGACACCGAAGCTGCCGCGCGCTGTCTCCACCGCCTGATAGTAGTCCCCCGGGGGGGGCTTGATCAGCTTGGGTTTCTTCTCCGGCATGATTGGTCCGCCGGGGAGTTTGTCGAGGCCCTGCTCGACGATGCGCAGCGACTGCTCTATTTCGTCCATGCGGACCATGTAACGGGCCAGGGAATCTCCCTGGGGATAGACGGGGATGTCGAAGTCAAACTGCGGGTATACCGAATAGGGTTCGTTCTTGCGCACATCGAAGTTGATCCCCGAACCCCGCGCCACAGCACTGGAAGCCCCGTATTTCCGGCAAATTTCCTTGCTCAGGGGGGCAATTCCCTCGAGCCGCTTGCGGAAGATGACGTTGTCGGTCACCAGGCGGCGGTACTTCTTGAGCGACTTGCGCATGCGCGGGACGAAGCGGCGGGCGGCGGCGATGAAGTCGTCGTCGACGTCGTTGTAGAGACCGCCGAAGCGGAAGTAGCAGTAGGTAAGGCGCGAGCCGGTGACCGCCTCGAGCATATCGAGGATGTGTTCACGGTCCTGGAGGGCGTACATGAGCGGACTGAAGCCGCCGAGATCCATGACGAAGGCCCCGAACCAGAAGAGGTGCGAGGCGATGCGGTTGAGCTCGACCATGATGGCGCGGATGTACTCGGCACGTTCGGGGACGACGATGCCCGAGGCTTTCTCCACCACAAGCACATGGGCATGGCTGTAGCCGAGGGCACCAAGGTAATCCATGCGGCTGAGGTTCATGAGGAACTGCGGGTAGGTCTTCAGTTCGCCCATCTTCTCGTGCATGCGGTGGATATAGCCGATGACCGTCTCCGCATTGACGATATATTCCCCGTGCATTTCCATTTTCACCCGCAAAACCCCGTGGGTCGCCGGGTGTTGCGGGCCGACGTTGAGAACGAAAGTCTCGTCCGCTCTGAGCTCGATGGGCGCGTTCATGCCTTGAAGTCCTTGAGAAGGGGATGGAAATCGGCGTCTTCGGGGAGAAGCAGGGGGATGAGGTGGGGGTGGCCGGAAAAGACGATGCCGAAGAAGTCGTGGGTCTCCCGTTCGTGCCAGTTGGCCCCGGCGTAGATGCCGGTGATGGTCGGGACGACCGGATTGCGGCGATCGACCCTGGTACGCAGCACCACCCGGCAGAGATCGAAGTCGTAGCGGCTGAAATCGTAGATCAGCTCCAGCTGGTTTTCGGCTATCCAGTCGACCCCGGTGATGGTCTCGAGGAAAAACTCGTTCTCGTCGAGGATGGCGACTGCGGCAAGGAGCTGTTCGCAGGCCATTTGAGCATCGAGATGGTAGCCGTGCACGGCATAATCTCGCTCGATGACGCCATTAGGGCGTGGGGTCTGGCCTTTGGCGCCGCTTTCCTGCCCATCGCCCGCCGTGGCGGCATCGGGGGTGGGGATAAGGTGTTCCAGGGCTGTGCGGGTCTTCTCGCAAATCATCGTCTGCACTCCACAAAGAGCCGCCCCGCCAGCGCGGGGATGGGGCGGCGGTGGGTCCGGTCGGGGCCGGCCATTACGCTGCTTCGGGGTTCTTCCAGCGCTTCCAGTCGGAAACGAGATGCTCGAGTTCGATGATTCCCTGCAGCAAGGCCTCGGGGCGAGGCGGGCAGCCGGGAACATAGACGTCCACCGGCAGAAAGAC
>JANJUM010000143.1 GCA_024710585.1 Desulforhopalus sp. | reverse complement strand
GCGCGCATGCGCCGGCGGGCGAGGAGCTTGTCGCGGGCCGCCTCGGGCAGCTCGGAGAACATGATGAGGTTCTTGCGCACCAGCAGTTCGACGATATCGTCGATGACGCGAATGGTGGCGGTGTCGAGCGCGGCGATATTCGGCCGGCCATCGTCCTTCCCGTCGTTTTCGCCGAGGAAGAGGCGAATTTCTTCGTCCACCTTCTCCTTGACCTCTCCTGCGGCGCCTTTCTGGTCGCGGCGGATGGCGATGATCTCGCCTCTCTCGTTTCGTTCGACATAGAGCATGGCCTGGCTCCTTCTCGCCTGATCGCCGTTTCCCGGCGCACAACCCTTTTCCCCGGGGCGGTTCTTCCCGGCCTCTTCCGGTCCCTTCAGTTCTTGCGCAGCGCCAGCGCCAGGTTGAGGCGGCCGCGGCAGCCGCTCTTGGCGTAGATGGAGCTGAGGTGCGCCTTGACCGTCCGCTCGCTGATGGCAAAGCGGCCGGCGATCTCCTGGTTGCTGAGTCCCTCCGCCACCAGCCGGGCGATTTGCTCCTCGCGGCTGGAGAGCCCGGCGAGCACCGTGCTGGCCCCTTCTTCCCGACTCTCCGCCTTGTCGCTGGTAGAGGCCAGGCCCCTGATGAGGCCCTGCATGAGCGAGCTGCCGATCCACGCCAGACCGCTCTGCACCGCCTCGACGGCGGCCACCAGGCGCGATGCGGCCATATGGGTGTTGGCGTAGCCGACGCAGCCGAGGCGCAGGCATTTGAGGCCGTCTTCGTCCCCGGGCAGGTCGGAGAGGACGAAGACTCGGCACTGGCCACGCAGACGGCAGAGTTCTTCGAGTTCCGCCACCGCAAGGCTCTGGCGGTGGGCGAGGACGATGTCGACGGCGAGGCGCTGCATGAGTATCGACAGCTCCTTGAAGGACGAGGCCTGATGAAGCTGCCATCTTGCGCCAAGGGCGGCCGACCATTTCTGTTTGACTGCGGCGCTGCGGCTGTAGATGAGGAGTGCCATAGGGATCACCTTTCGCGAAGGGCCATTTCCCGCGCCCGGAGTATCGGTTTGAGCAGATAGGAGAGGATGGTTTTTTTGCCGGTGATGATATCCACCGTCGCCACCATGCCGGGGATGATCGGCAGGTTGCCGTGCTTGCTCTCCAGGTAGTTTTTCTTGGTGCGCACCCGCACCAGGTAATAGCTGTTGCCTTTTTCGTCGGTAATGGAGTCGGCGCCGATCACCTCCAGCTCCGCCTCGAGGCCGCCGTAGATGGTGAAATCGTAGGCGGTGAACTTGACCATGGCCTTCTGCTTCGGGCGCAGGAAGGCGATGTCCGAGGGTTTGATCTGCGTCTCGACGAGCAGCGAGTCCTCGAGGGGGACGATGGCCACCAGGTCCATGCCCGGCTGGATGACCCCGCCGATGGTGTTGACCAGAACCTGCTTGACCGTGCCGTGCACCGGCGAGCGCACCGCGGTGCGGTCGAGGCGGTCGACCAGGGCGGTGGCGGAGGCCGACAGGGCGGCCAGTTCGACTTCGACCTCGGCCAGCTCCTTCTTGGCGCTGTTGGCGAAGTTGAGGCGCTCCTCGCTGATGACTTGCTGTGCCTCGGCCATCTTCGAGCGCACCCGGGGCAGGGCGAGCCGGATGCCGGCGATCTCACCCTGTTTGGTGGAGGCCTCGCGCTCGAGGCGGAGGATTTCCACCTGGGAAACGGCGCCTTGGGCAACCAGCGGTCGGGTCAGGTCGATCTCTTTCTTGAGGATGGCATAGGTCCGCTCCAACTCGCGCAGCTTCTCCTCGAGCTCGGCCAGTTCCTGGCGGCGCTGCAGCGACTGTTCCTCGAGGATGGCGATGGTCGTCGCCAGCTTCTCGCGGCGGGCGGCATAGAGCTGCTGTTCGCGCAGGGCGATCTCGGCGTTTTCCTTGAGGACCTCCTTCGGCATGGTCAGCTCTTCGGGGCCCTGCTCCAGGTTGGCCACCGCCTTGCCGCCCGGCCCTGCAGCGGGCGGCTCGGCCTTCTGGGTCGCGGTCTCGGCGCGCAGGCGCGCCGCCCTGGCGAGGAGCGCCAGGTACTTGAAGCGGGTTTCCTGGTAGGGGGCGGAGAACCTCGTCTGGTCGAGGCGCATCAGCATCTGGTCCTTCTGTACGATGTCGCCTTCGCGGACAAAGGTCTCGGCGAGGATGCCGCCCTCGAGGTTCTGCACCATCTGGATCTGGCTGGACGGGATGACCTTGCCGTTGCCGCGGGTGATCTCGTCGATCTCGGAGATGTACATCCAGTAGATCAGGGCGGCGAACAGGGCCAGGGTGATATAGATGATGGCGCGGCCGCCGCGCGGGGACTGGATGAGGATGGTGGTGCGGATGTCGGCGATGAGGTCCGTCTCGACACTGTGCCGGGCACTGAAAATCTGCGCCGGCGCCTGGGAGGCCTTGCCGGGGGTGGGCTCTGTGGGGGGCTTGGTCGGAGTCATAGGCTTTTTCGTCGCGGTCGTCGGTCGTCGTTAGTCGTTCAGCTGGCCCTGGCGCAAGGCATCGAGAATGGCCGCCTTGGGTCCGTCGGCGCGGACCATGCCGCGGTGCAGGACGATGATGCGGTTGACCATCGACAGCAGCGAGGCGCGATGGGTGATCAGCACCAGGGTCTTGCCGGCGATGATCTGGCCAAGACGGCTGCGCAGGCCGGCTTCGGTGCGTGCGTCCATGGAACTGGTCGGCTCGTCGAGGATGAGGATGCGCGGGTCGAGGAGCAGGGCCCGTGCCATGGCGACGATCTGCCGCTGCCCACCGGAGAGCAGCCGGCCCTGTTCGCCCACCGGCATGTCGAAGCCCTGGGGGTGGTTGCTGACGATGTCCATCAGGCCGGAGAGCTCGGCGGCGCGGAGGATGTCGGCGTCGCTGGCGTGATCGCAGCCGAGGACGATGTTGTCGCGCACGCTGCCGCGGAAGAGGGTGACGTCCTGGGGGACGCAGCCGACGAAGCGGCGCAGTTCCGAGGGGTCGATCTGGCGGATGTCAGTGCCGTCGACGCCGACCATGCCGGTGTCCGGGTCGTAGAGGCCGAGGAGCATCTTGCCGAGCGTGGTCTTGCCGGAGCCGATGGCGCCGATCACGCCGACCTTCTCACCCGGGGCGATCTTCAGCGAGATGTCCTTTAAGGCCTTGAAGTTCTGCCCGGGGTAGGTGAAGGACATGTCTTTGAACTCGATCTCGCCGCGCAGCCCGGCGCGGTGCAGGAAGGTCTTGCTCAAGGGGCGTTCGACCTCCATGGCCATGACTTCGTTCAGGGTTTCCAGGGAGGTGCGGGCCTGGTGGTACCTGGTGGCCAGGCTGACCACCTGGGTCATCGGCGCCAGCACCTGGCGGGTGAGCATGACGATGGCGATGAGGCCGCCTTGGGAGAGCGCCCCGTTGGAGATGAGATAGACACCGGCGATGACCACCGCCACCACGGTGACGCTCTGCACCAGCCCGGAGATATGCGTCACCGAGGCGGAGAGAAAGCGCGAGCGGGCGCTCCACGTGCTGATATGGCCGACGGCTTCTTCCCAGGTATGCTGGATCTTGCTCTCCGCGCCGAGCATTTTCAAGGTCTCCAGCCCGTTTAGACCCTCGACGAGGACGGCGTTCTTGTTGGCCGAGGCGTGGTAGGTCTGCTCCACCGAGCGGCGCAGGGGCAACTGGACGAGGAGGCAGTAGAGGAGGAGAATGGCGATAGCGACGAGGTGGATGGCCACCGTGCCCCCGGCGAGGTACCAGATGGCCGCCAGGCCCAGGGCGAGAAAGGGCAGGTCGACGACGCCGGTCAGCGACAGCGAGGTGATGAAATCGCGGATGCTGTCGAACTGCTGGATCTTGTTGGCGAAGGAACCGATGGACTCGGGGCGGGCGGCCATCTTCAGGCCGAGCACCTTTTCGAAGATGATCGACGACATCTCCAGCCCGGCTTTTTTGCCGGCCTCGTCGATGAAGTAGCCGCGCAGGCCGCGCATCACGGTGGAGAAAAGGTAGATGACGCCGATGCCAATGGCCAGCACCCACAGCGTCTCGAAGGCGTTGTTGGGGATGACGCGGTCGTAGACGTTGAGGATGAAGAAGGGTGTCGCCAGGCCGAAGATGTTGATGAGCAGGGAGGCGACGATGACGTCGCGGTAGATGCGCCACGAGGAGAACAGCGTGCTCCAGAACCAGTGGCGGCGGGCGCCGGTTATCTCGGCGACGCTCTGCCGGTCCTGCTGGAAGTGTGGCAGGAGGAAGATGGCGTAGCCGACATAAAGCCTCTTGAGCTCCTCGAGGGAGATGTCGGTGCGGCCGCCGTCGGCCTCGGGCAGCAGCAGTTGGGCGCTGCCCGCCTCGTGGTCGATGGCCACCAGCACCGCGGCGCGGCGGTCGTGGAGCAGCAGGATGCAGGGTAGCTCGAGGTTGGTGAAGCTCTTCAGCGACCGCCGCAGGGTGCGCGAGGTGAGGCCGGCACGCTGCGCGGCGCGGCCGGCAAGCCTGACGCTGAGTCGGTTTCCTTCCAGCGGCAGCCCGGCACGCAGCGTGGTGCGCGACACCGCGCGGCCGTGCAGCCTGGCGACGAGCACCAGACAGTCGGTGAGCGGATCGTCGATGACGTCGCTGTCCTGGCTCAGCCGCCAGTTCTCCGCCGTCGCTGTCGGGGTTATTTTCGCTTTCATCGTGGCCATGGGAGAGAGGGGAAAGGTAGCGCCGTCAGCCACGCGCCGGGGAGGAAGGTTCCTCGGCGTCGGGTGTCAGCCGTTGTGGTGTGTCGATCAGAAAGCCCTGCATGCCGTCGACATGGAGCTCTCTGAGAATGGCTTCCTGCCCCTGGTCTTCGACCCCCTCGGCGATTACCGGGATATCGAGGCTGTGCGCCGCCGCCACCAGGGCGCCGATGAAGAAGCGGGCGCTGCCATCGGCTGCCTTCAGCTCGTTGACGAAGGCGCGGTCGATCTTGACGTGGCAGGGCTCGAGGGAGCGCAGGCAGGCGAAGCTGGCGAAACTCTGGCCGAAGTGGTCGAGGGCGACGTTATGGCCGAGCCTGCGCACCCCGCGGGCGAACTCTTCAACCGCGGTCAGGGAGGCTGCGGCCTTGACCTCGCTGAACTCGAAGATAAGCGGGGCCGCGTCGCGATTTCTGGCGGCGAGGAGTGCTAGCAGCCAGCTGACGAAGCCCTCGTCGTCGAGGGAGGCGGTGGAGAGGTTGATGGCCAGGGGGAGCGCTGCCAGGGACGCAGGGGGCTGCTGCAGGCAGTTCTCCAGCACCAGCCGGTCGATGGCCGCTACCCGTCGCAGCCGCTCCGCCAGGGGGATGAAGAGGGCGGCGGAGAGGGTCTCGCCGTCGTCCATGACCATGCGGGCGAGGATCTCCGTGTGGAGATGGCGGTCGCGGTGCGGCAGGGCCACCACCTTCTGCCCGAAGATGGCGATGGCCCGCCTGTCGAGGACATGGTCCAGCGCCTGGCGCCACTGCTGGTCGCCACGGGGCAACCAGGCGCTTTCGTCGCCGCTGGCGGCAAATTCCCAGGCGCCATCCTCGCGCGAAGCGGCGCTGGCCACCATGCGGTCGGCGGTGGCAAGGAGCTGCGCCAGGGGCGTGGCGCGGTCGTACACTGCCCCGCCAATGTGGCCGCGGGCCTCGCCGGCGGTGAAGTACTCGTTGTCCAGTTCGGAGAGCCGCCCGGTGATGGCGCTGGCGATGCGACCCGCCTCCTCGCGGGTGGTATCCGGCAGCAGTATGGCGTAGGTTGCCCCGGAGATGCGCGCCAGGGCGGGGCGCGGCGCTTTGCTGACGGTCTCGCCGAGGAGGCTGGCGATGTCCTGCAGCAGCCGGTCGCCATGGACGAAGCCTTTCTCGCGGTTGCGTTCGGCAAGGCCGGGAATGAAGAGGAGCAGCAGGGAGCCATGGGGGGCGCCGGCCGTCTCCTCCATGGCCGCGGCCGCCTGGGCCTCGAGATAGCGGCGGTTGCCGAGGCCGGTGACGGCGTCGCTGTAGGCCTCGCGACGCATCGCTTCGGCCAGTTCGGCCTGCTCGGAGAACATCTGCCTGACCTTATCGGTCATGGTGTTCATGGCCACCACGACGCGGCGCAGCTCGCGTGTCGCCGGCAGGGAGGTCTGCAGCCGCCAGCGGCGCTGGCAGAGGTCTTCGGCCTGGCGCTCCACCTCGGCCAGGGGCTTGAGCAAGAGCCGCAGGCCCACCGCCCCGGCGAGGAGGAAGAGCCCGGCGATGAGGGCGAAGAGCATGGTCACCGCCATCGCCCCGCGCCACAGGGACTTGTAAAGGTAGCCGGGGTGGCTGGACACGGCCAGGGTGCCGAAGCGCTGCCAGCCTGAAGTGATCATGGTGGTGGCCTCGGGGGCGACCAGGGGAACCATGGCGGTGAACCACCCTGGCACGGCGTCGATGATTACCTCCTGGTGCCGCTCCAGCAATTCGCCGCCGTCGAGGTCGGCAAGGACGATGCGCCGGTAGTAGCCGCGGTCGAAGACGGCGTTGATCATCGCCTCCGCCGTGGCCATGTCGCCCAGGGCGATATGGGGCTGGATGGACAGGCCGAGGGAGGTCGCAGTATCCTGGGCGTGGGCGCTGAGCTGCTCCTCGAGGTAGCTCCTCGTCGCCTGCAGGGCAATGGTGAACGCCGCGCCGAGAAGGAGGGTGAGCAGGAGGAGGATGAAGAGGAACATTTGCCGATACAGTGTCATCGTTTTCCTCCCCCCTGGGGCAGCGCCGTCCTGAGGCTCGCCGGCAGGCGCGTCAACAGGTCGTTCCACAGCTTGAGCCGGCCGCTGCCACCGATATGGTTACCCTTGCCCCGTTCCCTGGCCAGCCACAGACCCGAACCGTTGAAACTGTATACCGGCAGCAGGTCGGGACGCTTGTCGGCAGGTTCGATGGTGCTGACCAGGTTGTCGAGCACCAGGGGAATGCCGCCTGCCTGTTCGTAATAGGTGAGCACCATATGCGCCTGGTTGATCTTCCATGCCTTGACGTAGGTGAGGCTCATCTTCTCGTCGGCCACCCCGAGGAGTCTCAGGGTAAAGTACTTGGCCACGGCGAAATCCTCGCAATCCCCGCCATCGCTGGCGAGAAACTCCACCGGTGTCGCCCAGTAGTCGCGCTCCCCCCAGTGCAGCTGGTCGCTGACGAACTCCAGCCGGTTGAAGAAGCGGTTGACCTTGTCGAGCTTCTGACGATCGCTGGCGCCGTCGTCGCTGTTGGCCAGCTCTTCCCAGGCGAGCAGCCGCTGTCGCGCCTCTTCGCCGTAGCGCTTCGCCGCGGCGTCGACCACCGCCGGGTCGAGAGTGAAGCCGCCTCCGGCGTGGAGGAGCAGGGCGGTCAGCCCCAGGGCGAGGAGGATGGCCATCGCCCCGGTGAGGAGATCCGGCCACTTCCCTCGTTGGCTCTTTGCGCAACCTCGCTGTGGCTCGCCCGACCTCCCCATCTCTCACCAGCGCCTGCCGTCATCAGCCACCGGGAGACGCCGCCGGACGGGCGGCGGCGCCTCCTTCCGCCACGCCTGCGCTCAACCTTCGGCGAGGTAGACGTCTTTGCTCTCGAAGGCTTTTATCTCGGCACTGACCTTGACCGTCGAGTCCTTCTTCTCCTCCTTGTTTTCATCGCCGTCCACCTGGGCCTCCTTGGGCCACTCGAGCTCGAAGCTCTTCACCAGCGAACCGAGACCGTTGAGGATGCGATACTGGGCGTAGAGACCATTGTAATCCGCCTCCACCAGGGCCTGCCTGGCGTCGATGACCTCCGCTTCGGTGTCGAGCACGTCGAGCAGGGTGCGCTTGCCGAGGTTGAACTGCTTGGTATAGGAGACGGCAGTCTCCGAAGTGGCGGCGACGCGCTGCTTGAGGAACTCGATGCGTTCCCGCGCCGCCTGCCAGGCCATCCACGAGAGGCGCACCGATTCCACTACCTGACGGTGGGTATTGTTGCGGATCTCCCGCGCCTCGCTGATGAGGTGGGCGGTCTCGGCGCGTCGCGCCTGGTCCTTGAAGCCGTTGAAGAGGTTGTAGCGCAGGCGGACCATAGCCAGCAGGGAGGCGTCCTTGCCCTCGACATCGAGGTCGTCCTGCCAGTTCTGATCGACCTCGATGTCGACGATCGGCAGGTAGGGGGCCTTGGCGACATCGTACTGGCGATGGCGCGCCTCGAGGTCGGCTTCGGCGGATTTCAGGGTCGGGTGCAGCTTGAGGGCGGCTGCCTCGGCATCCTCCAGGGAGGCTGGCAACTGGCCGGCCGGCGGCGCCGGTTTGAGCAGCTCGCCGGGCAGGTTGCCGACCACCGAGAGGAAGTTGCTCTGTGCGTCGAGGAGGTTGGTCTTGGTGACGATGACGTTGGCCTGGGCCAGCGATACCCTGCCCATGACCTGGTCGCTGTCGGCCTTGCTGGCCACGCCCGAGTCGCTGCGCATCTTGATCTGGTCGGCGATGCGCAGGTGGGTCTCGAGGTTTTCCTCGGCGAGCTTCAGCAGTTCCTGGCGTCTCAGTACGTTGAGGTAGACCTCGGCGGTGCGCAGGGCGACATTCTCGGAGGTCCCGCCGAGGCGGTAGGCGGCCGAACGCACCCGCTCCTGCTGGCGGTCGACCTCGTTGACGGTTGCCATGCCGGCGAAGACGTTCTGGCGCAGGCTGAGGGTGTACTGCTGCGGGTAGAGGGTGTCGTCCACCGGTTCCTGGACATCCTGCCAGCCGGTCCCGGCCTTGAAGTCGAGGGTCGGCAGATAGCCTGCCCGGGCCTGGCGTACCTCCTCGTCACGGCCGAGCCGGTTGTAGGCCACGCTTCTCACCTCGGGATGGGACTGCAGCGTTTGATGAATAGCTTCCTGCAAGGTCTGTGCGGTGGCGGTTCCGCCGAGAAGGAGAAGGCTCCCTCCGACCATGGCTACGCCGATTCGTTTCCCCCATTGCATAATCAACCTCCTGTATGTGTGTTTGACGTTTCCTTGGCCTAGGCCGCAGAGCGGTCAGGTCGCGTCTGTCTCCCCATCGTTCTCCGCTCGGGAGAGGTCCCCGCCGTGGCACGTTTGCACCTGATGCAACAGGACAGGGGAGCAGGTATAGGTATCACATATAACCACACTGTGATACATGACAACCGTTTCCGGCGCTCGCGCCGGCAATTTCGCGCCTTCGCCTTCTGGAAAAGTTTCGCATCTTTCGCATGAGATGTCAAAGCGTCCAGGGCAAAGCAGGCCTGCCTGTCGGGTAATATCATCCTGTTATTGCCGATATTCGGCTTGCTTCTTTGAACGTATCGGGTATAAAAATCGCTGAAAGGATTTTCCTGCATAACACATAACGGAGGTTTTTTCCTTATGCGGCTTTCTACTTCTGCTGTGCGGTGGCTGCGGAGCCTGGTGCTCGCGCTTGGCCTGCTCCTTGGCCATCACGTTTCCGGTGCCGCCGCGCAGGCTGATCTCGATACGCTCCTCGCCAGGGCCGAACAGGGCGACTATAATGCCCAGTGTTACGTCGGCCATCTCTATCTCAGCGGCAAGGGGGTGGAGCAGGATTTCGCCAGGGCGCGGTACTGGTATCAGCGGGTCATTGACCAGCAGGGGGCGGATGCCAAGATCGTCGCTCACGCTCATCTCGTTCTCGGCGTGCTCTTCAACAGCGGCAAGGGCGGCAGGAAATGCCACGAGACGGCGCGGCACTGTTTCGAGACCGCCGCCAGTCAGGGGTATACCGATGCCCATATCAACCTTGGCCTGATGTACGCCAGAGGCATCGGCGTGGCGAAGGATTTCAAACAGGCGCTCTACTGGTGGCGGCTGGCCGAGGAGAAAGGCCACCCCAGTGCCGCATCCTATGTGCGCCAGCTGAAAAAAATGATGAACTTTTCCGGCTGAGGGGCGTGGGGCGGACGCCCCCTGGCCCCAGCCCATCTTGCTGTTTTTATTCCCCCGGCTCGAAGCCGATCTTGCTGATAGCGGCGCGCAGCTGCTGACGATCGGCACCCTTGTTGACGAAGGTCGCTTCCCCGGCCTGCAGGTCGACGTTCACTTCCGCCAGCTGGGGAAAGGCCTCGAGGGCCTTCTTCACCGCGCCGACGCAGTGCTGGCAGCTCATCCCCTTGATCTTCAGAGTTTCCATGGATTCCTCCCTGTGCCCCGTCGCGGGGCATTTCGGTTGGTCGGCCGTAGCCGCGGCGGTTGGGAAAAAAACCGGTCCCCGCCAGGCGTCATGGCCGGAAGTAGTCTGGGCGATTTTTCGCCGCACCGCCAAGACTAATCATTTTTACTGATCATGCCACGCTGAAAGCGACCATGTGAAGCTCGCGGCGCCGTCGGCCTGGCAGCGCTCTGGCCACCCGCCTTTCCCTTTTCTTCGCAACATTCATGCTTACCCTGTGTGGTGTTGGCCGCCGATGGCGGAATGAAAAAAAGCATGGCGACGGTGTGACTGGCCGACGCTGGAGGGATATGATGGCAGAACGGGTCTATGCGGCGAAGATCGGCGGCATGCATTGCGCCGCCTGTTCGGCGCGCATCGAGCGGGTGGTGGGCAACCTCGAGGGGGTCAGTTCCTGTGCCGTCAACCTGGCCACCGAGCGGGCGAAAATTCGCTATGACGAGACGCAGCTTGGCGAGCGGGAACTGGTCGAGGCCATCGAGAACCTGGGCTTTTCGGCCGAAGAGGCGGGCGAGGCGCAGCCCAGCGCTGACGACAGCGCCGCGCTGGTGACGGCCATGGGCCGGCGGCTGCCCCTGCTCTTCGTCTTTGCCCTGGGCATCATGACGGTGTCCATGGCCCATATGGTCGGTCTGCCACTGCCGAGGTGGCTGGCCGCGGACAGTTCGCCCTTCGTTCATGCGGGCAGCCAGTTTCTCCTCCTCCTGCCGGTGCTCTACCTGGGGCGCAACTTCTTCAGCAGCGGTTTGCCGGCCCTGTGGCGCCGGGCTCCCAACATGGATTCGCTCATCGCCATCGGCACCGGTGCGGCGACCGTCTATTCAACCTGGAACCTGGTGGAGATCGCCCTTGGCATCGACGCCATCAAGCGCGCCCATGACCTCTACTTCGAGTCGGCGGCGATGCTCATCGCCCTGGTATCGCTCGGCAAGTTTCTCGAGGCGCGCTCCAAACGGCGCACCACCGACGCCATCCGCCAGTTGCTGCGCCTCGCCCCTGACACCGCCACCCTGCTCAATGCCGACGACAGCCAGCGCCAGGTGGCGGTGGGTGACATCCGCCCCGAAGATCGCCTGCTCATCCGCCCTGGCGAGCGCATCGCCGTCGACGGCGTGGTCCTTTCCGGCCAATCGGCGGTGGACGAGTCGATGCTCACCGGCGAGAGCCTGCCGGTCAGCAAGGGGCCAGGGGACGACCTCTTCGGCGGCACCCTCAACCGGCACGGGGCACTGACCATGCGCGCCAGCCGCGTCGGCGGCGACACCATGCTGGCGCGCATCGTGCGCCTGGTGCAGGACGCCCAGGGCAGCAAGGCGCCCATCGCCAACCTCGCCGACCGCATCAGCCTCTATTTCGTCCCGGCGGTGATGGCTGTGGCGCTGGTCGCCGGCCTTTCCTGGTACCTCAGCGGCGCCGCCGACTTCAGCGCCGCCTTGCGCATCTTCATCGCCGTCCTGGTCATCGCCTGCCCCTGCGCCATGGGACTGGCGACGCCGACCTCGATCATGGTCGGCACCGGGCGCGGGGCGCAGCTCGGCGTCCTGGTCAAGAACGGCGAGGTCCTCGAGCGGGCGGAGAAGGTCGACTGCGTCGTTTTCGACAAGACCGGCACGCTCACCGCCGGCCGCCCCGAAGTTGTGGCGGTGCAGGTCCTTGGCGAACTCGGCGAGGAGGAACTGCTGACCCTGGCTGCCGCGGCGGAAAGCTCCTCGGAGCACCCCCTCGCCGAGGCCCTGGTCAGTGCCGCCGAGAGCCGCGGCTGCCGGATCGTCCCCCCCAAAGATTTTGCCGCCCATCTCGGGCGGGGCATCTCCGCCACCGTCGACGTTGACGGCCGATCGCGGGCGGTGCTGGTCGGCAATCGCGGTTTTCTCGAAGCCGAGCAGTGCCGCGGCCTACACCGCGCCTCCTCCGAGGACGAGGCCGAGCGGCAGGCCGCCGAGGGCCGCACGGTGCTCTACGCGGCTGTGGACGGGGAGCTGGCCGGCCTGCTGACCGTCGCCGACCCGCTCAAGGAAGAGGCCGCCGAGGTGGTGGCCGGGCTGCGCCGTCAGGGTCTGACGGTGGTCATGCTCACCGGCGACAACCTGCGTACTGCGGCGGTGGTGGCCGCCCGCGCCGGCATCGAGCGTGTCGTCGCCGGGGTGCTGCCCGATCGCAAGGAGGAGGAAATCGTCAGGCTGCAGGGCGAGGGCCGGGTGGTGGCCATGGTTGGCGACGGCATCAACGACGCCCCCGCCCTAGCCCGCGCCGATGTCGGCATTGCCATGGGCAGCGGCATCGACGTTGCCGTCGAGTCGGCCGGCATTGTCCTCGTCTCTGGCCACCTTCAGGGGGTGAGCCGCGCCCTCGGGCTGAGCCGGGCGACCATGGCCAATATCCGCCAGAACCTCTTCTGGGCCTTCGCCTATAATGTCGTCGCCATTCCGGTGGCGGCGGGCGTCCTCGCCGTCTTCGGCGGACCGACCCTCAACCCGATGATCGGCGGGGCTGCCATGGCGCTAAGCTCGGTGTCGGTGGTCAGCAACGCCCTGCGCCTGCGCTGGTACCGCCCCGAGGTGTAGGGGCGGCGGGGGGCGACGGCTGCGCAGGGGGTGAAATGCCGGTGTAACGCCTTTTCTCGCCGCGTCAGGCAGTCTGAGCGGTGGCTTGCGGCAGGGCGTGAGCGCTGGCCAATGGTGAAGCGGGGTAGCTGCGGCGGGCGAAGTGGCCAGGGCCAACTCGCTGTGAAGAGGGGCGGCACGCCGATGAGGTGGCCAGAGCTGCCGGCATGGTCTGCCTTATGTTCTCCTTATGGCGTGCTCCACGGGCCGTGTCATGGGCAGGCCAGCGCAGTGCGGCCAGGCTGTGGTGTGCGGTGCCGGGGAGAGGCTCGAGCCGATGCCCGGCCCGCTTCAGAAGCTCTTCTTGGTGCCGTAGGTGAGTTGATTGAATTCGAGGAGCTTTTTGAGGATATCGACGATGATCTTGCCCCAGTAGGGGGTTTCCGCCGGAGATGCGCCGTTGTCGACCATAGCCCTGTACCTCGTCAAGAAAGGGGAGTCAGTAAAGATAAGAAGCGGTTATACCGCCACCACAGCAGGAGCATAACGTGAATGAGGTCATAGAACAATTGAAAAAAGTAAGCCTCGGCCTCGTCGTGCGAGGAGCCGGCGACCAGGGATGTGGCGAGGGGCGGCTGGAGTTTTTCCATGGTCTCGCCGCCGACGGTCTGAGCCCCTTCGAGATGGCCCTCAGTGGCCGGGGCGTCGGCGAGACGCTGACCTGCGAGCTCTCCCCCGCCATGCTGCGCGAGTATTTCGGCGCGCAGCTCCCCGCCCTCCATGCTGCCCTGGACGGGGGGCTACCCGATGGCCCCTTCTCCCTCGAGGTGGCGGTGCTGGCGGTGACCGCTGCCGCCGACCACGAGCTGGTTCGAGCCATGGCCCGCTCGGGGCATGGCTGCGGGTCTTCCTGCGGCTGCGGCTGTTCCGGCTGAGCCATGCCCAGTTCCGGGCCCTATTTCGGCAAGGGACTTTGCCCAGCCCGCCGTTTCGCGGCCGGTTGTGGCGAAACAGTGTAGGGGCTTGCATGTCGCGGCGAAGGGGATCCTTTTACCGGCGCCGGAAATACTGTGGCGGGCCTTGACCTGGCCACCTCTTCGCAACTTGCCGGGGGCGGGGCGCTTTGGCGAACGCGAGGTGTTCAGGGTTCGCGGGGGGCGAGGCGGTGGCAGACGGTTACGCCGAGGCTATAGACCACGTCGAGCGGCAGTCTGGCGATGAGCGAGCGGTCGAAGAGCACCTTGGCCTCGGCGGGGAAGTCGGCGTCGCCAATCCAATAAAGCACCGCCACCGGCAGGTCGGCGGCGATGGTGAAGGCGTAGGCGGCGTCGGCGAGAGGCAGCTTCGTCCCGCCGAGGTCCTGGCAGCGCTGGGCGAAGGCCTCCAGGTCATCCCCATAGCCGTCGGCGAGGACCTTTGTCGGCAGGAGGTGCGGGCCGCGGAAGAAGGTCGCCCCGCCGGGGAAGTCCTTTTCCGAAACCCACTCTCCGGTCACTTCGATCTCGTCCTGCAGCAGGTAGGAAACGATGAAGACGTTGAAGTAGGGGTGCGGCAAGGGACCGCCGTCTTCCCGGGCGATCTCCCCGCGCCGCGGCTCGATGCGGTACTCGGTCCCCCACAGCCTGATGATAAAGCTGCCCGAGTCGGCATCGTGGCGGCAGCGGTCACGGCGGCAGAGCCTTGCCGGGTCGGCCTCGGCGAGCATCTTCCAGTGGCTGGTGTCGAGGTAGTCGCTCATCTCCTTTCCCGTTTCTCCCTGCCGCCCGTCGTGCGGCTGTTCTCCGCAGATCGCCAGCAGCTGGCGGCCATCCTCGTGGCGCGCCCCTTGTCGCGCGCTTGACCCATTTTCTCGCCCATCGCCAGGCCGTTCCCTTTAGTCGAGGATCTGGCTGAGGAAGAGCTTGGTGCGGTCGTGGCGCGGGTTGTTGAAGAACTCCTCCGGGGTGTTCTGCTCGAGGATCTCGCCGCCGTCCATGAACATCACCCGGTGGGCGACACTCTTGGCGAAGCCCATTTCGTGACTGACGACGAGCATGGTCATGCCGTCCTGGGCGAGGCTGATCATCACCTCCAGCACTTCCTTGACCATCTCCGGATCAAGCGCCGAGGTGGGTTCGTCGAAAAGCATGACATTGGGCTTCATGCACAGGCTGCGGGCGATGGCCACCCGCTGCTGCTGGCCGCCGGAGAGCTGGCCGGGGAATTTCCGCGCCTGTTCGGCGATGCGCACCTTCTCCAGGTAGTACATGGCGTTTTCTTCCGCCTCGCGGCGCGGCGTCTTGCGCACCCAGATCGGCCCCAGGGTGAGGTTTTCGAGGATGGTGAGGTGCGGGAAGAGGTTGAAGTGCTGGAAGACCATGCCCACCTCGGCGCGGATCTTCTCGATGTTCTTGAGGTCGTTGGTGAGCTCGATGCCGTCGACGACGATGCGCCCGCGCTGGTGCTCTTCGAGGCGGTTGATGCAGCGGATCAGCGTTGACTTGCCGGAGCCGGAGGAGCCGCAGATGACGATGCGTTCCCCGCGGCTCACGGCGATGTTGATATCCTTGAGGACATGAAACTGCCCGTACCACTTGTGCATGTTCTCGATAATGATGATCGGGCTGTCGTCGTTGGGCTGCGCGGCTGTCTGCTGGCTGTTCATTGCTGAATCCTGGGTGTTGAGATGGCGGGGCGGCTCAATGGCCGGTATCCAGTTCCTTTTCCAGCTTTCTGCTGTAGTTCGACATGGCGTAGCAGCAGAGGAAATAGATCAGGGCAAGGAAGAGGTAGGCCTCGGCCGAGTAGCCCATCCATTTGGGGTCGGTGAGGGTGGTCTGTGTCGTCTTGAGCAGGTCGTAGAGGGCGATGATCACCACCAGCGAGGTGTCCTTGAAGGCGGAGATGAGGATCGACACCGAGGGCGGGATGACGATTTTCAAGGCCTGGGGGAGGATGATGAGGCGCATCGTCTGGAAGTAATTGAGGCCGAGGGACTCCGCCGCCTCGTACTGGCCGCGATTCATGCCCTGCAGGCCGCCGCGCACCACCTCGGCGATATAAGCGGCAGTGAAGAGGATGATCGCCACCTGGGCGCGGAGGATCTTGTTCAGGGTCATGCCCTCGGGGAGGAAGAGGGGGAAGACCACCGAGGACATGAAGAGCATGCTGATCAGCGGCACGCCGCGGATGAGCTCGATATAGACGACGCAGAAGGCCTTGATGACCGGCATCTGCGATTGGCGGCCGAGGGCGAGCACCACCCCGAAGGGGTAGGCGGCGGCAAGGCCGAAGACCGCCAGCAGGAGGGTCAGCGGCAGGCCGCCCCAGTTGTCGCTGTCCACCGCGACCAGGCCGAACATGCCGCCCTTGAGGAGAAGGCCCATGGCGAACAGGCCGAGCAGCCAGCCATAGAGCAGCCCTCGCCCCCAGAAACGGCGGTTGCGGCTCAAAAAAAGCAGCACGATGAGGATGACCACCGCCAGCAGCGGCCGCCACTGCAGATCGTGGGGGTAGAAGCCGAAGAGGATGAAGCGGATGTTGGCGGTGATCACCGACCAGCAGGCCCCCTCCGAGGCCTTGCACTGCTCGCTGCTGGTGAACCAGTTGCCGTCCAGCAGGGCCCAGTTGAAGAATGGGGGAAGGGTGGCCCACAGGAGGTAGAGCACCGCCAGGGTAAGGCCGGTGTTGAGCCAGCCGTTGCAGAGGTTGGCGCGCACCCAGCCGATCACCCCGATGGAGGTGACCGGGGGCCCGAGTTCCCTGCCCGCATGTCCGCCGCTGCCGGTGATGGAGGTCATCAGCGCTCCACGATTGCGATTTTCTTGTTGTACCAGTTCATCAGGGCCGAGGTGGCGAGGCTGAAGAAGAGGTAGACGGCCATGATCAGGGCGACGCCTTCGATGGCCTGGCCGGTCTGGTTGATGGTCGTGCCGGCGACGGAGACGAAGTCCGGGTAGCCGATGGCCACCGCCAGCGAGCTGTTCTTGGTGAGGTTGAGCATCTGGCTGGTCAGCGGCGGGACGATGACCCGCAGGGCCTGCGGCAGGATGACCAGGTTGAGCACCTTGGACGGCCTGAGGCCGATGGACATCGCCGCTTCGCGCTGTCCCTTGCCCACCGACTGGATGCCGGCGCGCACCACTTCGGCGACGAAGGCCGAGGTGTAGAGTACCAGACCGAGAAGCAGGGCGGTGAACTCGGGGCTGATGGAGACGCCGCCCTTGAAGTTGAAGCCGCTCAGCACCGGGGTGACCATGGCGGTGGGCGCCCCGGCGACAAACCAGGTCAGCGCCGGCAGGCCGAGTATCAGCGCCACCCCAGTTTGCAGCACGGGGAAGTAGCGACCGCTGGCCTCCTGGCGGCGGGCCGCCCACTTTTTGAGGATCACCGTGGCGAGGCAGGCGAGAAGCAGGGCGATGCCGGCATAGGCAAAGGCCGGGTGGGCCTCGGGGACGGCGAAGATCAGGCCGCGGTTGCAGAGGAAGACCCCGGCGAAGGGCTGCAGGGCCTGCCGCGGGCCGGGGAGCAGCTCGTAGAAGAAGGCGTACCAGAAGAAGAGCTGCAGGAGGATGGGGATGTCCTGGAAGACCTCGATATAAAACGCGGAGAGCCGGGCCAGCAGCCAGTTGCCGGACAGCCGCGCGATGCCCAGCAGGGTGCCGAGAATGACGGTGAGGACGATGCCGACGAAGGAGACCACCAGGGTGTTGAGGATGCCGACGACGAGGGCGCGACCGTAAGTGTTGGCGGCGGAGTAGGCGATGAGCGACTCGCCGATCTCGAAGGAGGCTTCGCGGCCAAGGAAATCGAAGCCGGTGGCGATGTTCTGCCGCTCGAGGTTGGCCAGGGTGTTGCCGATGAGATAGTAGGCGAGGAGGGCGACACCGAGGGCGGTCAGCGCCTGGTAGAAGACGGCGAGTTTGTCGGGATCGCGGAAAAAGGGGATCTTCTCCTGGGCGGTACCTTTCATAGGCTCCTGGCAATGCGGCATGGCCGCGCCCGACGCCGCCGGGCGCGGGCCTCTGGCGAAACATGGTGCCACATGGCGACAGTGAAACCACGTGGTGGCTCTGGGCGAGGGGCGAGGCCGCGCCAGGCGACCTCCTTGCCCCACTATTCCCGGCGGTGGGCCGAGCCCACGCCGGGAGACCGGGGACGGCTACTTGAACGGCGGTGAGTACATCAGGCCGCCACTCGTCCACAGGGCGTTGAGGCCCCGCTTGAGCATCAGCGGGGTGGCGGCGCCGACATTGCGCTCGAAAACCTCGCTGTAGTTGCCGACCTGCTTGACGATATTGTAGGCCCACTTCTCATCGAGGCCGAGGGCCTTGCCATTGCCGGGGGTGACACCGAGGAAGCGCTGGATGCGCGGGTCGGCGCTGGCGGTCATCTCGTCGACATTCTTCGACGTAATGCCCAGTTCCTCGGCCTCGATCATCGCCAGTACGGCGTAGTTGACGATGTCCTTCCACTGGTTGTCACCGTGACGGACGGCTGGAGCGAGGGGCTCCTTGGAGATGATCTCGGGGAGGATGGCGTAGTCGGTGGGGTTGGGGGCGACGGCGCGGATGCCGGCGAGCTGCGAGGCGTCGGAGGTGAGGCAGTCGCAGCGGCCGGCGAAGAAGGCCTTGGCCAGCTCGGCGTTGCTCTCGATAACCACCGGCTTCATGGTCATCTTGTTCTGACGGAAATAGTCGGCGAGGTTCTGCTCGGTGGTGGTGCCGGGAAGCACGCACACCGAGGCCCCATCGAGTTCCTTGGCGCTCTTTACGCCGAGCTTGTTGGGGACGAGGAAGCCCTGGCCGTCATAATAGTTGACCTGGACGAAGTCGAGGCCGAGTTCGGTGTCGCGGCCCAGGGTCTGGGTGGCGTTGCGGGTGAGGACGTCGACTTCGCCAGACTGCAGGGCGGTGAAGCGTGTCTTGGCGGTGAGGGGGGTGAACTTGACCTTCTCGGCGTCGCCGAAGATGGCGGCGGCGACGGCGCGGGCGGTGTCGACGTCGAGGCCTTTCCATACCCCTTTTTCGTCGGGTTTGCCGAAGCCGAAGAGCTCGCCGTTGACGCCGGCCTGGACGAAGCCCTTGCCCTTGACGTCATCCAGGGTGCCGGCGACGGCCACCCCGGCGGTGAGACACAGTGCCGTAACCACAGCTGGAACCATTCGTTGTACGCGTGCCATGAAAACCCCTCCTGTTCAGTGGTGAGAGAGACGCCGCCCACAGCTGGGGGCGACGGATAACGGCGGAACGGGGACGACGGGCCGGAAAAAGGTCATGGTGATCGTGGCCTTTGGGCTTTTGGGGTGCTGCGAACGTGCTCTTCTTATTCCAGGATTCGCGGCCGGTGTCAAGCAGTCTCGCCGCAGGCGTTGAAGAATTCGCAACGAGGCGATGTCTTTCAGGCAACGCTGGATATGCGGCCTTTTGCGGGCCGGCTCAGCGGGGCAGTTCCTCGGCGAAGATGGCCGTGCTCGAAGCCTCTTCGACCCCTTGCGGGGTGAAGGGCAGGCGGGCGAAGAGCAGCTCTTCAAACTGCAGGGTGCGGGCAAAGTTGGCGCGGATAAGCGCTTCCTTGGCGGGGTCGTTGTCCCCGTAGCGCTGCAGAATGTAGTCGAGCCGGCCGGAGAGGGGCACGATGCGGTCGTGGCGCACGCGCTTGTCGGCGTAGTAGACCAGCTCTTTGGCGGTGAAGAGGCCTTCGCGGTAGAGGTCGGCGTGGAACTCCCTGAGGCGCACGTGCTCGGCGACGATCTCGCCGATCTCGGGGTAGCCGAGTTGTATGCAGATCTCCCGGCCGACCTCGGCGTGGTGGCAGCCCTCGGCTATGCACGGTGTCTTGGCGATATCGTGCAGCAGGGCGGCGGCGACGGTGAACTCGCGGCTCGGCAGAGGGCCCGGGCACTTGCCGCCACTGGCCAGGCCATCGACGAGGGCGGCCGCCACCCGAGCGACGAGGATCGAGTGGGCGCGGATATTGTCGAACATGGCGAAGTCGTCGAAATACCGGCGGCACTGCTCGGCGCTGGGGATGGCGAGAGGGGCTGGCTCAATCATGGGCGGCTCCCGGGGGCAGCTCAGCGGCGGCTCAGTTCGTGCACCAGCCGCACGGCGAGGCGCACCTGTTCCGGCGGGGTGTGCTGGTGGATGCCATGGCCGAGGTTGAAGATATGGCCATGGGCGGGGCGGGCTTCTTCGAGAAGGCGGGCGATGCGCTGCCGCAGCCGCTCTTCGGGGAGGAGCAGAGCGAAGGGGTCAAGGTTGCCCTGCACCGCCCGCGGACCGACGCGTTTGATCGCGTCGCCAATGGGCAGGCGCCAGTCGAGACCGATGACGTCGGCCCCGGTGGCCACCGACAGCTCGATGAGAGTGGCCCCATTGTTGGCGAAGTAGATGAAGGGCAGGCCATGGGGCTTCAAGGCGGCGACGATGCGCTGCACGTAGGGCAGGGCGAACTCGGTGAAGTCGTCCGGAGCGAGGATGCCCACCCAGCTGTCGAAAAGCTGCAGGGCCTGGGCTCCGGCCTCGGCCTGGGCCTGAAGGTAGTCGATGGTGGCCGTGGTCAGTTTCTCCATCAGTCCGTGGAAGACCTCGGGGTGGCGATACATGAGCTTCTTGGTCTCCCAGAAGACCTTGGAGGAACCGCCCTCGATGAGGTAGGTGGCGCAGGTGAAAGGGGCCCCGGCGAAGCCGATCAGCGGCACCTCGAGGCGGCGGCGCAAGAGGGCGATGGTCTCCATGACAAAGCCGAGATCCTCTCGTGCCTGCGGCTGGCGCAGGCTTTCCACCGCCGCCTGGTCGCGCACCGTGCGGTGGAAGATCGGCCCGCGGCCCTCGTGGAACTCGAGGGGCATGCCCATGGCCTCCATGAGGATGAGGATGTCGGAGAAGAGGATGGCGGCGTCCATGCCGAGGAGTTCGATCGGCTGCATGGTCACCTCGACGCACAAGCCGGGGTTCTTGCACAGCTCGAGAAAGCCGATCTGGCCGCGGATCTGCTGGTATTCGGGCATGTAGCGGCCCGCCTGGCGCATCATCCACACCGGGGTGTAGTCGGTTCGTTCGCCGCGGCATGCCTTGAGAAAGGTGTCGTTCATAGGGGGAAGGGGGGGTTGAGGTCCTGCCGCCCGGGGGCGGCTCTTGTCATCCGCGCAGCGTCTTCGGCACGTAGGAACAGAACGGCTCCTGGGCGAGGTAGTCGCCGGTCATGGCGTAGGCACGGGCACGGCAGCCGCCGCATACCGAGAGGTACTCGCAGCGGCCGCAGTTGCCCTTGTAGCTTTTGAAATCGCGGAGTTCGAGAAATAACGGCGACTCCTCCCAGATGGTCTTGAAGGGGGTGGTGAGGATATTGCCGGCCGACTTGGCGAAATAGCTGCACGGCAGCACCTCGCCGTCGACGTCGATGAGACAGATGAGCTGGCCGGCGAGGCAGCCTTTGGAACCGCCGGTGGAGAACTGCAGGCTGCGCGGCACGAACTTTTCCCCTTCCTCCCTGGCTTTTTGCCGGACCAGGCGGTAGTAGTGGGGGGCGCAGGTGGGGCGCATGAGCAGTTCATGGTCTTCCTTCTCGACCCGGTAATGCCACTCGAGGATTTCGTTGTAGACATCCTCGGGGAGGAGTTCGTCGATGATGTCCTCGCCGCGGCCGGTGGGGACGATCATGAACATGTACCATGCGGTGGCGCCGAGGGACTTGACCATGCGGTAGATGTCGGCAATCTCGTGGCGGTTGCGCCGGGTGAAGGAGGAGTTGATGAGAAAAGGGATGCCGTGGCTCTTGAAGAGAGCGATGGCCCGCATCACCCCGTCGAAGGCGCCGGGCTGGCCGCGAAAGTCGTCGTGGGTGGCGGCGCTGGCCCCGTCGAGGCTGAGCGAAACCATGCGGATATTAGTGCGCAGCATTTCGCGGCAGACGATATCGTCCACCAGGCTGCCGTTGGTGGCGAGGCACATGCGCAGGCCCTTGCCGCTGCCGTAGTCGGCGATGTCGAAGACGTCGCCGCGCAGCAGCGGCTCGCCGCCGGAGAGCACCAGCACCGGCTGGGCGTAGGAGGCGATATCGTCGATGATCCGCTTCGCGGTGTCGAGGCTCTGGTCGGGGTGGCCGCTGATTTCAAGCTGGGAGGCGGAGCGGCAGTGCACACAGTGCAGATTGCAGCGGCGGGTGATTTCCCAGGCAATCCATTTCGGTTGAAAATCCATGAGTTCTCCGGGAGAGGACGACAATGCGGGGGCCAGGGCCGCGGCCAGCCCTGTGGCGGCCGCAGGTGTCACGAAAAAACCATACTCGATGATGGTTGTAAACAGTAACCATCTGCGGACGACAAATAAAGGATGGCCTCCCAGGCCCGGCGACACTGGGCGAAAAGGGCGGCGCTGCCGGGAGCGGCAGGTTGAAATGACGCAGTGGGGCCTTTATAATTTGTGGACAATGGCGTATAGTGCAGAGCCTTGCCTGGCGATATTGCTCGGGTTGCGGCGATTTGGGCGAAGTGTTCAAGATTAACGGCACCGCATGGTGAAAAGATATGGAAAAGAGACTGTTAACCCCGATATTTCTCGACAGCCCCGAGGGCGAGGCCACGGTGGGCACGCTGCTCCAGCGCTTTCAGTTCGGGGATGGCTCCTGCCGCGAGGCGGTGCGTGATATCCTCCGCGCCGTGCGCGAGAAAAAGGATGAGGCGGTGGTCGCCTCTGGCCGCAAATACGACGCCCCGGACCTCACCGCGGCCCAGCTGCCGGCGAGCCTCGAGGAGTTGCAGGAGGCCTACGATCTGGTGGAGCGTCCCTTTCTCGACAGCCTTGCCCTGGCCATCGAGCGCATCGAGAGCTTCCACCAGCGCGAGATGGAGGATTCCTGGCTGCAGACCCGCGACGACGGCACCATCGTCGGCCGCCTGGTGCGGCCGGTGGACTCCGCCGGCCTCTACGTCCCGGGGGGCAAGGGTGGGTCGACGCCCCTGGTCAGCTCGGTGCTGATGAACGGCATTCCCGCCCTCATCGCCGGGGTGGGGCGGCGGGTCATGGTCACCCCGCCCAACAAGGACGGGAAGATTGATCCCCATCTCCTCGTCGCCGCCCAGGAGATCGGCATCACCGACATCTACAAGGCTGGATCGGCCTGGGCCATCGGTGCCCTCGCCTATGGCACCGAGACGATTCCCAGGGTGGACGTCATCGTCGGCCCCGGCAACCAGTACGTCGCCGAGGCCAAGCGCCAGGTGTCGGGGATGGTGCGCATCGACATGATCGCCGGCCCCTCCGAGGTGCTCATCGTCGCCGACCATACCGCCCGCGCCGAGGCGGTGGCCGCCGACATGCTCGCCCAGGCGGAGCACGACCCCCTGGCCCTGGCGGTGCTGGTCACCACCCACGAGCCGCTCGCCGGGCAGGTCGTCACCGAACTGGAGCGCCAGCTGCAATCGCTGGAGCGGCGCGATATCGCCCGACGCTCTCTGGCCGACCGTGGCATGATCCTCGTCGCCACGACCCTCGAGGAGGCCATCGACCTGGCCAACGCCGCCGCCATCGAGCACCTCGAGCTGATGATCGCCGACCCCTGGGCGCAACTGCCCCATATCCGCCATGCCGGCGCCATCTTCCTCGGCGCCAATACCCCCGAGGCGGCCGGCGACTACCTGGCCGGCCCCAACCACGTGTTGCCGACCATGGGCACGGCGCGCTTCGCCTCCGCCCTGGGGGTCGAGACCTTCCTCAAGAAGAGCTCGATCATCAGCTATTCGGCCCAGGGCCTGGCCGCCGATGCCGAGCATATCGTGCGCCTGGCCAGGCTCGAGGGGCTGACCGCCCATGCCAGGTCGATCACCGTGCGCAGCGGCCGATGAGCGTCGATTTCGCCGCCACCCTGACTCGTGGCGCGCAAGCCCTCGGCGTGGAGTTGCCGCCGGCGGCGGTGGCCCGGCTGGGAGGCTATTTCGCGGAGCTCCTCCAGTGGAGCAAAAAGACCAACCTCGTCTCCACCGAGGCCGGCGAGGAGGAGATCGTCGACAAGCATTTTCTCGACTCCCTGGCCCTCTTGCCGCACCTCGGCGAGGGCCCGGCGCATCTCCTCGACATCGGCAGCGGCGCCGGTTTTCCCGGGCTGGCCTGCGCCGCGGCGCGGCCGGAGCTGAGCGTCACCCTGGTCGAGCCGCGACTCAAGCGCACCGTGTTCCTCGGCCATGTCGCGCGCAAGGTTGGCTTGACGCAGGTGCGGGTGCTGTGCTGTCGCGCCGAGGACAGGGACCGGCTGCCCGACACCTGGCCCTGCACCCATATCACCTGCCGGGCGCTGACCGAGCTCGGGCCCTTTCTGCACATGGTCGAACGGTTCGCCCCTTCGGCGCCGACAGTGATCTGCATGAAGGGGCCGAAGTGGCAGGAGGAGATGAGGGCCGCCGCCCCGCTCCTGGCCGCCTCGCCCTACCGCCTCTCGGCCGAGAGGCCCTATCGCCTGCCCCTTTCCGGGGCGGAGCGGATGTTGTTGTTCTTTACTGTACACCGATAACTCCAACCAAGAGGAACAGGGGTAATGACCAAGAAGATTGCGGTACTGGCCGGTGACGGCATCGGCCCCGAAGTGATGCGCGAGGCGATCAAGGTCCTCGACTGCGTTCAGGGAAAGTTTGGCTTTGCGCTCTCCTACCACTACGCCGACGTCGGCGGGGCGGCCATCGACAACCATGGCCAGGCCCTGCCGCCGGCCACCCTCGCCCTGTGCGAGAGCAGCGACGCCATCCTCTTCGGCTCGGTGGGAGGCCCCAAGTGGGAGAGCCTGCCGCCGGCGCAGCAGCCGGAGCGTGCCGCGCTCCTGCCCCTGCGCAAGCACTTCGACCTGTTCTGCAACTTCCGCCCGGCGCGGGTCTTCAAGGCCCTGGCGGCGGCCTGCCCGCTGCGCCCGGACATCGTTGGCGACGGCTTCGACGTCCTCTGCGTGCGCGAACTCACTTCCGATATCTACTTCGGCCAGCCCAAGGGCCGCGAGGGCGAGGGTGATGGGGAGCGCGCCTTCGACACCATGTGCTACACCCGGGGGGAGATCACCCGCATTGCCCGCAAGGCCTTCGAAGCGGCACGGCAGCGGCGCGGCCGGGTGACCTCGGTGGACAAGGCCAACGTCCTCACCACCATGGTGCTGTGGCGCGAGGTGGTGGTCGAGGTGTCCCGCGAGTTCCCCGATGTCGAGCTGCGCCATATCTACGTCGACAACGCCACCATGCAGCTGGTCCGCGACCCGCACCAGTTCGACGTCATGCTCTGCGGCAACATGTTCGGCGACATCATCTCCGACGAGGCGGCGATGCTGACCGGTTCCATGGGCATGCTCGCCTCGGCCTCGCTCAACGCCGCCAACTTCGGCCTCTACGAGCCGGCCGGAGGCTCGGCCCCGGATATCGCCGGCAAGGGCATCGCCAACCCCATCGCGCAGATCCTCTCGGCGGCGATGATGCTGCGCTACAGCTTCGCCCAGGGCGAGGCCGCGGCGGCCATCGACCGGGCGGTGGAGGCGACGCTGGCACGGGGCATCCGCACCGCCGACCTCGCCGGAAGCGGCACGCCGGTGGGCACCGCCGCCATGGGCGACGCCATTGTCGAAGAGCTGCGGCGCAGCTGAGACCATGCTGGCACAACCGGGCGCCTGCGGGCGCCCACGATGAGGGAGGGGCTGATGGAGGTCAAGGAAAACGTGGTGGTGGTGGCCAACCAGGCCTCCAGCGAACTGGGGCAGAAGGTCGCCGAGCGCATGTGGGTGCCCTTCACCGAGATGATCCGCAAGCGCTTCGCCGACGGGGAGTGGTACCATGCCTTCCCCTCGTCCATCGCCGGCAAGCACCTGGTCATTCTCGGCTGCACCCACGATGACGAGTCGCATCAGGAACTCATCGACCTCATCTCCGGCGGCATCTACTGGAACGCCGAGTCGATCAACGTCGTCATCCCCTTTCTCGGCTACTCGACCATGGAGCGCGCCAAGCCGCGCTCCTTCGAGATTCCCAAGGGGATCACGCGCACCCGGCAGATCTTCATGGCCCGGCCGCACTTCGTCGCCTTCGTCGACCTCCACTCCGAGGCGGTCCTCCACGCCCATGGCGGGGCGGTGCGCACCATGCATGTCTGGACCGACGACCTGGTCGTGGACACCATTCGCAAGAGCGGGCTGACCGACTACGTGCTGGTTTCCCCAGACTACGGCTTCTCCAAGCGCATCGCCCGCCTGGCGAGGATTCTCGACTGCCCGCACACCGCGGCCGACAAGGACCGCTACGATACCGACAAGACCATCGTTGGCCAGGTGAGCAGCGTCGTGCGCGGCAAGACGGTCATCATCTGCGACGACATGATCCGCACCGGCGGCTCCATCCTGCAGACGGCGACACGCTGTCTCGAGGCCGGCGCCAGGGAGGTGGTGGCCCACGCCACCCACCTGGTGCTGGCCGGCGACAGCGTGGAGCGCTTCCGCAATGGCCCGATCAGCCGCGTCCTTGGCTCGGACAGCTTCCCCGGGCGGCGCAGCGACGGGTTCATCAGCGTCTACTCGCTGGCGCCGCTGCTCGCCGAGGTCATCGAACAGCACCTCGGCATCTGACCGGCAGAGGGCGACAGGGGGAACGGGGCAGCGGGGTTCGAGTTATGAGAAGAGAAGACATTGCCCTCAATCTGCAGAAAGCGCTGCTCTTCCGTGATGTCACGGAGGATGAGATCGCCACCTATGTCGGCGGCGCCAGGGTGCAGATCTATGCCGAGGGGCAGTATGTCTACCGCCAGGGGGACGCCAGCGACACCTTCTTCATTATCGCCATCGGCGAGGCCGAGCTGGTGCTCGGCAGCGACAAGGGCAAGGAACTCATCGTCGGCCGCATCGGCCCCGGCGGCCATTTCGGGGAAACCGGCATCCTCACCGACAAGCCGCGCTCGCTCTCGGTGCGGGCCCTCTGCGATCTGGTGGTGATCTGCTTCGACCGGCGCTACTTCAAGATCACCCTGCTCTCCAACAGCCGCATCCACAAGCAGCTCGACGCCAGCCTGGCGGAGCGGCTGCGGGTGGCGTTTCGCGATCAGGTCGACACTCTTGGCGGCGCCGCCCGCCGCGACGAGGAATCGTCGGCGGAGGAAGTCATCCTCTTCAGGGAAGCCAACCCCTCGGCCATCTCCCTGCGGCGCCTGGCGCGCCGCCAGCAGGATCTGCGCGAGTCGAAGACCGCCCAGCGGACCCAGGCGGCCATCGACGCCATGGCCGCCGGCAACGAACCGTTCCTGCTCACCGGCGAGACGGGCACCGGCAAGCTGATCATCGCCCGGCAGATTCACATGCAGAGCAAGCGCAGCGGCGGTTCGTTCATCGAGGTCGACCTGCGCGACTACGAGTCCTCTCTGCTCGAGCGCACCCTTTTCGGCGCCGAGCAGAGCGCCTTCGCCTTCGTGCAGGCGCGGCAGGCCGGGCTCTTCGAGCAGACCGCCAACGGCACCCTGGTCTTCTCCCACTTCCACCTCATGAAGGAGGAACTGCAGGAGAAGCTGGTCAAGGTCATGGAGAGCAGCAGCTACCGCGCTGTCGACGGCAGCGGCAACCAGGCCATGCAGTCGCGCCTGGCCTTTATCAGCCCCCATTCCCTCGAGCACCTGCGCAGCACTGGCAAGGCCATCCCCGCGCTCCTCGCGCTCATCGAGGGGCAGCACTTCCACGTTCCGCCGCTGCGCGACCACAAGGAGGACCTGCCGCGCCTGGTGCTCCACTACCTGGATCGCTTCAGCCGCGAGTACGGCAAGAATGTCCCCAAGGTTTCCCCGGAGACGCTGGGCATCTTCCTCAATTACGACTGGCCTGGCAACCTCACCGAACTCTCCAGCGTCATCCGCCGCGCGGTGATGCTCGCCAAGGAGGACGAGATCCTCCCTGACCAGATCCTCCTCGGCCTGCCCAAGACGGAGGGCAAGTGGGAGTACAATCTGCTGCGCATCTCGTGGATAAGGCGATTTCTGACGAGCCGCATCTTCCCCCTGGTGCCGCAGGCGATCATCGCCATGGTCCTGCTGGTGACGGTCATCTTCCTCTTCTTCGGTCCCCAGGAGCCGCAGGCCAACCTTGGCCTGACCATCGGCTGGTACATCGGCTGGCCGTTGATGTTCTTCTCGTTCTTCTTTCTCGCCCGCACCTGGTGCAGTGTCTGTTCCCTGGCGGTGCCCGGCACCCTGCTGCAGAACCTCATCAAACCGACGCGCAAGACGCCGCAGTTCCTCAAAGACTATTCCGGCTGGATCATGGCGGTGCTGTGTATCCTCGTCTTCTGGATCGAGATCGTCTGGGATGCCTACAACCGGCCCTTCCTTACCGGCGGCATCATCCTTGTCATCACCCTCGGCTCGGTGCTCTTCAGCGTGCTCTTCTCGCGGCGCAGCTGGTGCCGTTACCTCTGCCCCCTGGGGGCGGTCAACGCCATCTTCGCCATGCCCGCGGTCGTCGAGCTGCGTTCCAACCGCCATGTCTGCCTCAACCGCTGCCAGAGCCACTCCTGCTTCACCGGCGACGGCGATATCTCCGGTTGCCCGATGTTCCGCCACCCCTATCTCGTCGACAACAACCGCGACTGCATCATGTGCGCCAAGTGCATCAAGAGCTGCGGCAACAGCTCCATCCAGCTCAACGTCCGCCTGGCCCCACAGGAACTCTGGGCCCTGGAGACACCGCGCGGCGCGGACAGCTTTCTCATCGTCGCCATGGGGGCGATCTTCTTCCCCTTCGCCCTGCAGGAGCGCTTTTTCCAGATGACCGCACGGCTGGTGGAGATGCTCTCCCGTTCTGGTATCGACATCAATGACAAGCTCCTCGCCAGCCTGCTCTTCTTCGGACTCATCCTCGTCTTCCAGGTCGGCTACCGGCTGATGGTGGCGGTGCAGTCGCTCTATGCGCGCATCGACAAGAAGCTGCTGCTGTCCCTCTTCGGCTACGGAACCATCCCCCTCGTGCTGGGCGGCTATATGGCCCTGCACCTCGAGTTCTTTGTCGCCGGCGCCGGGCGGATCGTGCCCAATATCGGCCATCTGGTCGGCATGGCGGTGTCCTACGACGATATCCGCCTGATCAGCGTCGACAGCACCCGGGTACTGCAGATCCTCACCATCTTCGGCGGCCTGATGGCCTCGCTCTACGCCACCTACCGGGTCATGGAGCGCGCCCTGGTAGGAGAGGCGCTTACCTCCAAGACCCTGGTCATTCCCTACACCTTTCTCATCGTCCTCGCCGTTCTCTACCTCTTCCTGGTGTGAGCGCCAGGGGTTGACCTGACGCCACAACCGGGCGACTGGCGTCTCGATAGCGGGGCCTGGGTCAGCCTCCGCCTGCCAGTGGCGGGGGTGATGGCCGCTCCACCGGCGCCACGCCAGGGGAGTCGGGGAGGCGAAGGGCGCCGCGGCGAGACATGGCAGGCGGGGACAGCAGGGGAAAGGTGTCGTCACACAGCAAATATCGCATTGACGAAAGGCAATATTGACGC